>CAMMGP010000022.1 GCA_946496415.1 uncultured Clostridia bacterium
TTCGGCGGCGGTTTTAGCGGCGGTGGTTCGTTTGGCGGCGGGAGCCGCAGCAGTTTCGGTGGTTCGCGCAGAAGCGGCTTTGGCGGTTCGCGCAGAAGCGGCGGTGGTGGTTCCCGTGGCGGCGGCGGTTCGCGCGGTCGCTGATGAATGTTGCTTTTTGGCGCAGTGCGCGGCGGAATTTCGTAAATCCTGTTCACACCCAGCGTCATTTGTGCTATAATGTGACTAGAATTTTTCAGAAGGAGAGTCGGTATCATGAAACAGCGTGAGTTTCCCCGTCTCAAGGACAAAGTCGTTCTTATCACCGGTGCGGCGCAGGGCCTTGGCGAGGCTTTGGCCATTCGTTTGAGCGAAGAGGGCGCGAAAGTCGTCGTCGGCGACATGAACGTCGAAGGCGCGAAGAACGTCGCCGCGCAACTCGCGGAAGGCGTGGCTACGCCGCTCAACGTCTGTGATTACGATTCCTGTGTCGCCGCGGTGCAACTCGCCGTGGATACCTATGGCCGCTTGGACTATGTGGTCGCCAACGCCGGCGTCGTTCGCTCCGACGCCATCGAAGATATGACCTATGAGGAGTTCTCCTTCGTCGTCAACATCAATCTGAACGGCTATTTCAACACCGCCAAGGCGGCGGTCGCTCAGTTCCGCAAGCAGGGCGGCGGCGGCGTGATCGTGCAGATCAACTCCAAGTCCGGCAAGAAGGGCTCTGCCAAGAACTGCGCTTATGCGGCCAGCAAATTCGGCGGCATCGGCCTGACCGAGTCTCTGGCGCTGGAACTGGCGCAGGAGAATATCCGCGTCAATTCCATCTGCCCTGGCAACCTGCTTGATTCCCCGCTGTGGGTCAATTCCCTCTACGAGCAGTACGCCCGCAACCAGGGCACGACCAAGGAAAAGATCCGCGAAAAGTACATCAACCAGGTGCCCATGCGCCGCGGCTGCCAGTACGACGACATCGCCAACGTGATGGTCTTCCTGCTCAGCGATGAATCCAGCTACATGACCGGACAGGCGATCAACGTCACCGGCGGCCAACAGATGCAGCCCTGAGGCGCGATTTGCGCCTTTATCAACCACAAGGCATGATTTAAAGGAGGAATACAGCTATGAAGACCAAGGCGGTGCGCATCCACGGCAAAATGGATCTGCGCTTGGAAGAGATCGAACTCCCCGAAGTCGGGGACGACGACGTGCGGATAAAGATCATTTCCGATTCGATCTGCATGAGCACGTATAAGGCCTCGGTCGAGGGCGAGGATCACAAGCGCGTACCCAACGACGTGGCGGATCATCCTACCATCGTGGGCCATGAATTCTGCGGCGTGATCGACGCGGTGGGCAAGAACTGGCAGCACAAGTACAAGGCGGGCCAGGGCTTCGCCATCCAGCCGGCGCACTTTTACAAGGGTTCGCAGCTGGCTCCGGGCTATTCCTATCAGTATTGCGGCGGCGACGCGCAGTATGGCCTGGTGCCGATTGAGACGCTGCTGACCGACAATCTGCTGACCTATGATTCTGATACGTACTTCTATGGCTCGCTGTCGGAGCCGATGAGTTGCATTATCGGCACGTTCCACGCCATGTATCACACCAAGCCCGGCTCCTATGAGCACGATATGGGCATCGTCGAGGGCGGCAAGATGGCGCTGCTCGCCTCTGTGGGCCCGATGGGCCTTGGCGCCATCGACTACGCGCTGCATTGCGACCGCCGTCCCAGCCTGCTGGTCGTCACCGACATCGATGACGAGCGCCTGGCGCGCGCTGAGAGCATCTACACCGTGGAGCACGCCAAGTCCCTGGGAATCGAGTTGCACTATGTCAACACCTCCAAGCCGGAATTCGGCACGGAATACCTGCGCTCCCTGACCGGCGGCACGGGCTACAACGACGTGATCTGCTTCGCGCCCGTCAAGAGCGTTGTGGAGCAGGCCGACGCCATTCTCGGCTTTGACGGCTGCCTGAACTTCTTCGCCGGCCCGACGAACACGCAGTTCAAGGCGGAGTTCAACTTCTACAACGTGCATTACCTCTATACGCACCTGGTGGGCACCTCCGGCGGCAACACCAGCGATATGAAGGAAGCCATCGAAATGATGACCTCTGGCAAGATCAACCCGGCGGCGATGATCACCCACGTGGGCGGCCTGAACGCCGTGGTCGATACCACGCTGAACCTGCCCAAGATCAAGGGCGGCAAGAAACTGATCTACACGCAGATCGACATGCCGCTGATCGCCATCGCTGACTTTGCCGAGAAGGGCAAGACCGATCCGGTGTTTGCCGAGTTGGCCAAGATCTGCGACCGTCACAACGGCCTGTGGAACGCCGAAGCGGAGAAGTACCTGCTGGCCCACGCCAAGAGCATCTGAGCAACGCTCATCCCCTGCCCCGCGCCCGCACAAAGCGGACGCGGGGTTTTTGTGGCGCGCAAAACGCCGCGCGAACAAATCGCGCGGCGTTGCAAGGTTTTTGTGCGCCCTAGCCGAAAATGGCGTCCACGAACTGCTTGGCGTCGAAGGGCTGCAGATCGTCGAGTTGCTCGCCAAAACCGATGTAATACACCGGCAGGCCCAACTCGTTGCGGATGGCGACGGCGATGCCGCCTTTGGCGGTGCCGTCCAGTTTGGTGAGCACGATACCTTCGATGTTGGCCACTTCCTTGAAGAGCATGGCCTGCTGCAGGCCATTTTGCCCGGTGGTGGCGTCGATGACCAGCAGGGCCTTAACCCTGGCCTCGGGATACTCGCGTTCGGCCACGCGGCTGATCTTTTTCAGTTCCTCCATCAGGTGGGCCTTGTTGTGCAGGCGCCCGGCTGTATCGACGATGAGTATATCCGCGTGGCGGCTGCGGGCGGCCTGTATGCCGTCATAGACCACGGCGGCGGGGTCGGCGCCCTCCTTCTGCTTGATGATGGGCACATCAGCGCGCTCGGCCCAAACGGTGAGCTGCTCGGCGGCGGCGGCGCGGAACGTGTCCGCGGCACAGATGATGACGCGGCGGCCCACAGTCTTGAAGCGCGTGGCCAGTTTTCCGATGGTGGTGGTCTTTCCCACGCCGTTGACACCGATGACGAGCAACACCATCGGGCTTTCCAGGCGCATCGGCTCGGTGCGCATCATGTCGGCAAGTATCTCCTTCAGGGCTTCGCGCGCCTGCTCCGCGGAGCCGATCTTCTCTGCCTTGCACTTCTCGCGCAGGCGGCTGACGGCCAGCTCCGTGGTCTTCATGCCCACGTCGGCCATGATGAGCACGTCGCTGAGATCCTCGAAGAAGTCGTCGTCAAGTTTCTTGTAGTTCTCCACCAACTCGTCCATGTGGCCGGAGAACGCGGCGCGGGTCTTTTGCAGGCCCGCCTTGATGCGGTCAAACAGTCCCATTGGCTTTCACCCCTAGCTTGCTTCGTTCAAGGATACCGATACCAGCTTGGAGACGCCCTTTTCCTCCATCACCACGCCATAGAGAGCGTTGCAGCGCTCCATGGTGCCCTTGCGGTGGGTGATGACCACGAACTGCGTGTTTTCGGAATAGGCGCGCAGGTAGTCGGCGTAGTTGTCGATATTGGCGTCGTCCAACGCGGCCTCGATCTCGTCGAGTATGCAGAACGGCGTGGGTTTCAAATCGAGCATGGCGAAGAGTATGGCGATGGCCGTCAGCGCCCGCTCGCCGCCGGAAAGCAACGTCAAAAGCTGCAACTTCTTGCCCGGGGGCTGCGCCACCACGTCGATATCGCAGTTCAGCGCGTCGTTCGGGTCGGAAAGCGTCAGTTCCGCGCGCCCGCCGCCAAAGAGTTTGACGAACGTGCGCTGGAAGTTCTGGTTGAGGATGGCAAACTCGCGCTTGAACTGGCTTTCCATCTTGCGTTCCAGTTCTTCAACGATGTTTTGCAGATCCAACTCCGCGCGCTGCAGATCGTCGCGCTGGGAGGTCAGCTCCTCCAGCCGCTGCACAGTCTGGCGGTATTCGTCCAGCGCGGAAACGTTGACCACGCCCATCTCGCGGATGCGGGCGCGGATGGCGGAAATGCGCTTCTCCGATTCGCCGAGGCGGAAGTCCGCCTGCCGGAAGGGCTCTGCCAGCGCGTAGGTGAGCTCGTAATCCTCCCAGATGCGCTCCTCGATCTGCTTGAATTCCGTCTCCACGCGCTGAAGCTGCAATTCGCAGCGGTGGCGCTTGTCCGTGTGCTCGTCCACCTGCGCGCGCAGGGCGTCGATCCGTTCCGCCTGCGCCTGCAACTGGCGCTGCGCCTGGGTGCGCCTGCGGTCGGTCGCGAAGACCAGATCGCGCACACGGTCAAGTTCTGCCTTGCCGGCAGTCAATTCCGCGTTGTCGCGTTCGAGTTGGGCGGCGTTCTCCGCCAACGCCTTCTGGCAGACTTCCAGCTGCGCTTCGCTGTCGGTGAGCAGTTTGGCCATGTCCTCGGCCTGACGGCTGAGGCGCTCGTGGTCGGCGCGGGCGGCTTCGAGGCCGCGCTGGCGCGTGGCAAGTTGCACGCGGCCGTCTCCCGCTTCAGCGCGCAGTTTCTCGCCCTTTTCACGGCGGGCGTAGATATCCTCCATCAGGGCTCGAACGCGCTCCTGACGGCCCTCCGTGCTCTCCTGCGCCGACTGCTGATGCTCTTCGATGGCGGCGAGGGAACGCTTGACGTCCTCCAGCTGCGCCTCGAGGCGCTCGCGCTCGGCGCGCACGCGCTGGACGCTCTGCGCATGCGAGGCGCACTCGTCCTCAACGGCCTTGAGTTGCGCTTCCGCGCGGGCGCAGGCGACCTCCTGGCGGTGCAATTCGTCGTACAGTTCGCCGCGCTCCTGCTTCAGGCGCGTGCGTTCGGCCTCCTGCCGCACCAGTTCGTTGCGGGCAGCAATCACTTCAGCGTCCAGTTCGCCCAGCATTTTGCGCAATTCCTCGATCTCGCGGCCGCGGGAGAGCAGGTTCGTCACCCGCGACTGCACGCTGCCGCCGGTCATCGAGCCGCCGGAGTGCATGACGTCGCCCTCGAGCGTCACCAGACGGAAGGCATAGCGCCCGGCGCGCTGTATGCGGATGCCGGCTTCGAGGTTTTCCGCCACCACCGTGCGCCCAAGGAGATTGTCGACGACGCCGCGATACTTTTCGTCAAAGCGGATCAGTTCCGAGGCCACGCCCAGGCAGCCGGGCAGCTTCAGCACCTCGCGCTCGCGCGCGTCGAGCACGCGGGGCCGCACCGAGCCGATGGGCAGGAAAGTGGCGCGGCCAAAGCGGTTGTTGCGCAGGTATTCGATCATGCGCTTGGCGTCCTCGTCGCGCTCGACGACGATGTTTTGCAAAGCCCCGCCCAGCACCATGTCGATGGCGCGTTCCAGCTTTTCCGGAACTTCAATCAACTCCGCCACCACGCCGTGCACGCCCGACGCGCCGCTCTTGCGGGCGTAGAGCAACACCTGCTTGACCGAGTGCTGGTAGCCCTCGTAATCGTTCTGCATCTCCACGAGCAGCTTGAGGCGCGAATCGGCGCGCTGGCGTTCGGCCATGATGGCGTTGACGCGCTCGGAGAGTTTCTGGCTCTGCTCCGAGGAAGCGCGCACCTGCTCGACGGAGGCGGCCACCTCGCGCTCAAAGCGGGCCTTGCGCTCGCTTTCATCCCGCAAAAGCGCCCGCGCTGCGGCGAGTTGCTCGTCCAGCGAATGCGTGCCCGCCTCGGCGCGGCGATCGTCTTCGGACATCGCGCCAAGCTGGCCCTCCAGCGCCGTGCGCAGCGTTTCCAGGCGCGCCTGCTGATTGCGCACGTCGCCCAGGCGGTTCATGGACTGTATGATCTGTTCCTTCTCGGCCTCCGCCTGTTCCTCAAGGGCGGCGAGTTCTTCCTCGAATTGGGCAAGTTCGGCCTCGCGGGCGCTTTGCTCGGCTTCCAGCGCCGAAAGTTCGCCCGTTTCCACCTCGATCTTCTTTTGCAGTTCCTCAACGTGGCGCTTGACGCCGCCGCCGCCCTCGCGGGCCGCGTCGCGCTCGGCAATCAGGCGGTCGCGCTCGCGCTCCCCGGCGAGGATGCGCTCGCGCATCACCTGTACTGCGCCCTCGCGGGCCTCGACTTCGCGGATCCACTTTTGCACGACTTCGCGCTGCGCGGCCGCCTCGCGTTCGAGCGCGTCCAGTTCCACGAGCCCTTCCTCGCGGGCGGCGGAGACGGTCTTTAACTCCCCTTCCGCCTGCGAAACGGCCTCGGAGAGCGTTTCCAGCGTTTCGCGCAGTTCCGCGAGGCGCACCTGATAGCGCTCCGTGCGAACGAGGTAGACATTGATGTCCAAAAGCTTCAATTCGTCGCGCAGCGCCAGGTATTCGCGCGCCGTCTCGCTCTGTTCCCGGAGCGGTTCCACGCGCGTTTCCAGTTCGGAAAGTATGTCCTCCACGCGGGTGAGGTTTTGTCGCGTGTTCTCCATGCGGCGCTGTGCGTCCAGCTTGCGGGCCTTGTACTTGACGATGCCGGCGGCTTCCTCAAAGACCTTGCGCCGGTCCTCCGAGCGCACGGAGAGTATGTCGTCGATGCGGCCCTGGCCGATGAGGGAATAGCCCTCCTTGCCGATGCCCGTGTCGCGGAAAAGGTCCACGATGTCGCGCAGGCGGCAGGGCGTGCCGTTGAGTTTGTACTCGCCCTCGCCGCTGCGGTAGACGCGGCGGGAAACCTCGACTTCGGTAAAGTCCACCGGCAGCGCCTTGTCCTCGTTGTCGAACGTCAGCGTCACTTCGCAAAACGCCAGGCGGCGGCGCTTTTCCGTGCCGTTGAAAATGACATCCTCCATCTTCGCGCCGCGCAGCGTCTTGGCGCTCTGCTCGCCAAGCACCCAGCGCACCGCGTCGGCGATGTTGGACTTGCCGCAGCCGTTCGGGCCAACGACGCCGGTAATCCCGTCTTCAAATGTCACCTCCACGCGGTCCGCAAAGGACTTGAACCCGTGGAGCACCAGTTTCTTTAGCCGCAATGGTCTGCTCCCAACTTTTGCAATGCGTTTTTTGCCGCCGCCTGCTGCGCAAGCTGCTTGCTCGCGCCCTCGCCCTCGCCCAAAAGCGCGTCGCCGTCCCACACCTGATAGCGGAAGGTGGGCGCGTGCGCTGGGCCTTCGCAGGAAACGAATTCATAGCGCGGCATGGCGCCGCGCTTTTGCATGGCCTCCTGCAGGCGCGATTTCTCATCCAGGCAGTCGGACAGGGAGCGCATGTCCAGCAACTCCCCCAGAGAGGCGAGGATCACCCGCCGCGCGGCCTCGAGGCCGCCGTCCAGATACACCGCCGCGAACACGGCCTCGGCCACGTCCGCGAGTATGGAGGGCTTTTCCCGCCCGCCCGTGCGCTCCTCGCCCACGGACAGGCGCACAAGCCGCCCCAACTCCAATCGCCGGGCGGCTTGAAACAGCGCCTCCTCGCGCACGGCATGAGCGCGCATGCGCGTAAGCGTCCCTTCCGGCATATCCGGCAGGGACTGATAAAGGTACTGGCTCACCACCAGTTCGAGCACCGCGTCGCCGAGGAATTCCAGCCGCTGATAATGCGCGACGTGGTGATCGCTCCCGAAGGAGGGGTGCGTGAGCGCCGTGGTCAAAAGCGTTCGGTCACGAAAGCGGTAGCCGAGCTTTTCCTGCAAGCGTTCCACCGCTCATCCGACCCGCTTTTCGATGTATTTGACGATGTCGTCCACGGTCTTGATCTGGCTGAGCATGTCGTCTTCGACGGTCATATCGTACTCGGCCTCAAGATCCATGATGAGCATCATCATATTGGCGCTGTCCGCGCCGAGATCCTCGACCAGTCGGCTCTCGGGCTTGACATCGGCAGCCTTGACCGGCAGCTGCTGGGTGATGTATTCGACGACCTTTTCGTAAACCATGGGTGTGTACCTCCTTATTCTTCCTTCGCCGACAGCCCCTCGAGGCCGTCCCGTATCTTTTCTACGACCTTGCCTTCCAGCATGGAGCGCGCCTGGCGCACGGCGTTTTTGATCGCCCGCGCGTCGGAACTGCCATGGGCCTTGACCACGGCGCCGTTCACGCCCAACAGCGGCGCGCCGCCGTGGCTTTTGTAGTCCATCCTGTTTTTCAGCGAGCGCAATGCCGGGCGCATCATCAGCGCGCCGGCGCGGGCGCGGCGCGAGGAGCGCAGACTGTCCTTGAGCATGCCCATGATGAGGCTGGAAACGCCCTCGATGCTCTTGAGGATGACGTTGCCGACGAAGCCGTCGGCCACCACCACGTCAAAATCGCCATTGGGCACGTCGCGCACCTCGGCGTTGCCCTTAAATACATACGCCGTCTGTTTGGACATCAATTCGTAGGCCTCGCGGGTGAGCTTGTCGCCCTTTTCCGCCTCCGTGCCGATGTTGGCAAGGCCGACCTCGGGGCGCTCGACGCCCTGCACGCTCTGCATGTAGACCGAACCCATGAGGCCGAACTGTTGCAGATACCGCGCCTGACAATCGACGTTCGCGCCGCAGTCGATGAGCAGAAAGGGCTTTTTGCGCCCGGGGATCACCGGAGCCAGCGCCGGGCGCTCGATGCCGCGGATGCGGCCGATGCGCAGCATGCCGCCAGCCAGGAGCGCGCCCGTGGAACCGGCGGAAACGACAGCGTCCGCCCTGCCCTCGCGCACAGCCATGATCGCCTTGACCATGGAAGATTCCGTCTTTTGCCGCACGGCCAGCATCGGCGAATCGTGCATGCCGATGACGTCCGGGGCATGGACGACCTCCAGACGCTCGACGCCGCTCACAAGCGGCTTTAACACGTCCTCGGGGCCATAGAGCTGCACGGTGACGTCCGAAAACTCCTCCACGGCCAGCTTTGCGCCTTCCACGACGGCCTGCGGCGCATTGTCGCCGCCCATGGCGTCCAGCGCGATCCTGTACATTGCCAAACCAATATCCCCCTATCATGCCATTATCTCTATTCTAGCAGATTGCGGCGATTTTTTCAAGCCAACCTTGACGAAAATTTGACCGCGTGATATGATATTCAAAGATATGTTTCCGATTTAACGGAGGGAATCGCTCATGGACGCCAAAAAACGCATTTTTTCCGGAATACAGCCCACCGGCAACCTGACCCTGGGCAATTATATTGGCGCGCTGCGCAATTTTAAGCTGCTGGAGGACGAATACGACTGCCTTTATTCCATTGTCGATCTCCACGCCATCACCATCCGCCAGGATCCCGCGCAGCTGCGCAAGGCCTGCCTGCGCACGCTGGCCATCTTCCTCGCCAGCGGCCTCGACCCGGAAAGGAACATCATCTTCTTTCAATCCCACGTCCACGAGCACGCGGAGTTGGCCTGGATCCTCGACTGCTACACCTACATGGGCGAGCTCTCGCGCATGACGCAGTTCAAGGACAAGTCCAGAAAGCACGCCGACAACATCAACTGCGGCCTGTTTGCCTACCCGGTGCTGATGGCGGCGGACATACTGCTCTATCAGGCCGACCTCGTGCCCATCGGCTCGGACCAGAAGCAGCATTTGGAGTTGGCGCGCAACATCGCCGAGCGCTTCAACGCCCTGTATTCCGACACCTTTGTGGTGCCGGACGGCTATTTCCCCAAGGTCGGCGCGCGGGTGATGAGTTTGCAGGAGCCGACGCGCAAGATGTCCAAGTCCGACCCCGAGGACACCTACATCGCCATCCTCGATCCGGCGGACATTATCCGCAAGAAGCTGCGCCGCGCCGTGACCGACTGCGACGCGGAGGTGCGCTTTGATCCGGAGAACAAGCCCGGCGTTTCCAACCTGATGAGCATACTCTCCGCCCTGACCGGGCAGAGTCTTGAGAGCATCGCCGCGGACTTCTCCGGCAAGGGATACGGCATTTTCAAGGACGCCGTGGCCGACGCGGTGATCGCCGCGCTTGCGCCCATCCAGCAAAACTACGAGAAACTCAGCGCCGACAAGGCCTATCTGGAATCGGTGATGCGGAGCGGCGCGGAGCGCGCTTCCGCTCTGGCCATGCGTACGCTGCGCAAGGTACACAAGAAAGTCGGCCTCGCTCCGGCGAAGCTGTAAAGAGGCCGGCAAACGGGAAGACAATGAACACGAACGAAGCCATACAATGGATACACAGCCGGCGCTACACCGGCCACAAAAACGGACTGGAAAATACACGCGCGCTGCTCGCGGCCCTGGGAAACCCCGAAAGGGGTTTTCTTTCCCTGCACATCGCCGGCACCAACGGCAAGGGCTCGACCGCGGCCATGTGCGCCTCCTGCCTGCAAAAAAGCGGCTATGTGACGGGGCTTTATACCTCCCCCTATCTGGAAAACTACCGCGAGCGCATCCGCGTGAACGGCCAGTGCATCCCCGAGGCGGCGCTTCTGCGCGGCGTGCGGGAGATCATGGCGGCCTGCGCGGCATTGGAACGCACGGGCGTCTCGCCTACCACCTTTGAGATCGGCACGGCGCTGGCCTTCTGGTACTTCCGCGAGGCGGGCGCGCAGGTGGCGGTGGTGGAATGCGGCCTGGGCGGGAGGCTGGACTGCACGAACGTCATCACCCCCATCGTCTCGATGATCGCCGCCATCGGCATGGATCACATGGCGCAGTTGGGTGACACCCTTGAAGACATTGCCCGCGAAAAGGCCGGCATCATCAAGCCGGGCGTCCCGGCGGTGGTGATGCGCCAGAGCGCGGAGATACTGGATATTTTCCGGGAAAAGGGCGAGATTACCATTGCCGAAGAACCGGAGCCGGTGGAAATCACGCCCTACGGCAGCCGCTTTCGCCTGCCCTTTGGGGAGTTTTCCATCCGCTTGCCGGGGCGGCATCAGATGCGCAACGCATCGCTGGCGCTCTATGGCCTGCGCGCCTCGGGCCTGCCCCTCAAAAACCTCGAAGCTGGCCTGCGCGAGGCCGAGTGGCCCGGGCGGCTGGAATGGCTGCATGATACGCTGCTGGACGGCGCGCACAACCCCCAGGGGGCGCGCACGCTGCGCGAATACCTTGAAGAACACTTCCTGAATGCCGGCATGACGCTGATTACCGGCATGATGCGCGACAAGCAGGTGGAGGCCTGCGCAAGCATCCTCGCGCCGCTCTTCCCCCGCGTGGTGGCCACGCGCGTAAGCGAGCCGCGCGCCGCCGAGCCGGAGCGCGTAGCGGCGGCCTATGCCGCTCTGGGCTGCGAT
>CAMMGP010000023.1 GCA_946496415.1 uncultured Clostridia bacterium
TCTTGAACATGAGGTTGAACTGGCGGATGCCGGTGAAGTCCTTCTTGCCGCACACGGGGCAGGTGATGTCGTGCTCGGCGATGTAGGTCTCCAGCTGTTCGTTCGTCCAGCCGTCGCCAGTCTCCTTGCCGCCGGTAAAGTCCTCGATGAGTTTGTCGGCGCGGAAGCGGGCCTTGCAGGCCTTGCAGTCCATCAGCGGGTCGTTGAAGCCGCCGACGTGGCCGGAAGCCACCCAGACCTCGCGGTTCATCAGAATGGCGCAGTCCAGCCCGGTGTTGTAGGGGCATTCCTGCACGAACTTCTTCCACCAGGCGCGCTTGATGTTGTTCTTGTACTCCACGCCCAGGGGACCGAAGTCCCAGGTGTTGGCCAGGCCGCCGTAAATTTCGGAGCCCGCGAAGATGTAGCCGCGGTTCTTGCACAGCGCGACCAGCTTGTCCATTGTCAGCTTCGCCATATCCATACCCTCTTTTTCGATTGCGATGTGGTACAAGCATAGCAGATTTGCCGGAAAACTGCAACGCCGGAATGTAAATTCGCGCGATATTTCGTTGGGGAAAGCGTCATTTTATAGATGCTCCCAGAACCAGCCGATGTTGATGGCGGTGAAAGCCACGGCAATGACGCACAGCGCCAGCGCGGCCGTGGCGTAGCGCAGGCGCCTGGCGCGGCCATAGACGCCGAGGGGAATGCCCACGAGGGCAAAAAGGCACGGCATGCTTATCCAGTACGATTCCACGATCATTTCTGCATTGGGCATCCTGCGCCCGCGCCAGAGGACGGCGACGGCGAACAGGCTCCAGAACGTGTAGAGCATCGCCAGTACGCCCATCGTCAAAGCCAGCGTGCCCAGGCCGCTTTCCCGCAGGCCGTCCCTCAACTCCATGCCGCACTCGCCGCAAAAGCGCGCGCCCGCCGGGGCGGGATGGCCGCAGCGGGGGCAGGTATTCGCTCTTTCCATAGACTCGCCTCCTGCGGTTACTGTATCACAAAGAAATATACCCGTCAACGCCCCCACCAAAAACCGCGCGCCCCGCCCGGCCGTCTAACAGATGACCGGTCAAAACGATGGAGGTGTCCCATGACGAGCGAACAGTTTGCGCAGGAGATCGTCGCGCTTACCGATACGCTGTATCGTGTAAGCTATTCGATCCTGCGCGAAAAGTGCGACCGCGAGGATGCGGTACAGGGCTGCCTGGAAAAGGCGTGGAAAAAACGGCGCGCGCTGCGCGACGAGCGCTACCTCAAAACGTGGCTGGTGCGCATACTCATCAACGAGTGCTACAACATCCACCGCCGCCGCGCTCGGGAAGCGCCAGGCGAACTTCCCGAGCGCGCCGCCCCACCCGGCGCGGACAGGGAGCTGCACGACGCCCTGATGCGGTTGCCCGAGGAAGTGCGCACGCCCATCGTCCTGCATTACATGGAGGGGTATCCCATTGGGGAAATCGCCTCGGCCCTGCGCCTTGCGCAGGGGACGGTCAAGTCCCGCATGCGGCGCGGCCGGGCGATGCTCAAAAAACTGCTGTCTGAGGAGGAACTTTCGTGAAGAAACGGGATTTTCGCACGGCTTTTGGAAAGCCCGACGCGGACTTTGTCTCCTGCGTGCAAAATACGCTCCACAGACTGCGCGAGGAGGAAAGACCTATGAAACGCAAACTGAGCCTCAGCGCGGCCATCGCCGTGGCCGCCTGTCTGATCGTCGCCACGGCAGCGCTTGCCGCCGCCAGCCATTGGGGGCTGTTCGACTTCCTGAATCAGGGGGGAGACAGCGGCGCGCTGCCGGAAGCGGCGGAGATCGTCGCCACCGACCCGCCGCAGGAGGGCGGTGCAGGGAAACTGGCTTCCTTCAGGCTGCGCGAAGCCGTATACGACGGCGAATACGTCTACATGGTCGTGGACGCAACGCCTGCGGACGGTCTCTTGCTGCTCGGGCCGGGCCTGCTGCCGCCGGACGCGATGCGCAATCTGACCAAGGAAGATTACGACGCCATGACCATCGGCGAATACGCCGGGGAAAACGACCTGCAAATGGCCATCGTGGGCATCAGCACCGCCGCAGCCGCGGAGGGCGCGGAAGACGCCATCACGAGCTTCGACTGGCGTCTGGAAGCGGACGGCACGCTGGTTTTCATGCTCAGCGGCGAGGCGCCGCAGGGCATGGGCGATGCGTTTGAAACCACGCTGTTATGCAGCGTGACGCCGCTCGTGCCTGCCGCCAAGGGCGATGGCATCACCATGCAGTATTTCGAGGAAGACGGAGAAGAGCCGGTCAGCAAATACATCGGCTACGACGTGGACGAAGCGCATATCCAGCGCAGCGAGCTTGCCTTTGCGCTCACCGCCGCCGGACCGGCTGAAGCGCAGGCATACGACCTGGGCGCCGCGTACCCGGGCTGCGGCGTGCGCGTGGAGCGCGTGACCTTTGAGCCTTCGCCGATGGCGCTGTACTACGAGATACGCTTCACCATCACCGACGAAGCGGCCTACGCCGCGACCGAGGACGGCGTGCAGTTTGAATTTCTCGATGCAAACGGCGAACGCCTGCCGGACGGCGCGACGATGAGCGGCCAGACCGCCGCGCAGGCGGACGGTTCCCTTGTGCAGAGCGGTTCGCTGTCCGCACAGAGCGACCCTTCGCAGATCGCGGCGCTGCGGGCCTTCAACTGCTGGACGAAGGAGCGCTATGAGAGCCATGAACTGACGCTGGAGCCGTAAAACACGACGGAACGACACATCGCGCGGCGGGAAACGCACCCGCCGCGCCCCACAAAACGCGAAGAGGATTTAAGAACGATGAAAACGATGATGAAGGCCCTGCTTTCCCTGACGCTGCTTCTCGCCGTGGCGCTGTGCGCCCTGCCCGTCCACGCGGAAGATTCCCTGCCGCCGCTGAGCGACCTTTTCCTCTATGAACCCAGCGAGGGCGAAGAAAACGCCGAGGCCACCCGCGCCGCCAACGCCGCCTACCGGGAGACGATCGACGCGCTGGCGCAACCCTCGGATGTGGTCTGCGAAAGCGAGGCGCTGCGCTTTGAAGCCCTGCAGTACCTGGCCGTGGACGATTTCACGCTGCTGACTTGGCGCGTGACCAATTTGACGGACAAGACGGTCTTTCTCACGACCAGCGAGTTTTACGCCGCCTTCAGCGGCATCGAATACGACGTCTGCGGCGGCTGGCAGTGGGACAGTCTCGTCCTCGCCCCCGGCTCAAGCGCCGACGCCCGCTTCCACGGCACGCTCTGGTCGCACTTTGAACCGGGCGAGGGGGAATTCACGCTGGATATGAAGGTGTACGACGTTTCGCAGGACGCGGAAGAGGCCGCTGAGATGGCGGCGCTGGGGACGTTTTCGCCCGTGGAGAGCGGCTGCCCGCTCCTTGAAGAGACGCGTCTTGCCGTGCCGATGACGATGACGGCGGGCAACGTGCGCTCGGCGCTGAAGGACGGCGCGCCGCTGGAATGGGAAATGGACGGCTACACGCTGCGCGTGACGCAGGCGGAGATGAGCGAGGTCGGGGCGCGCTTTGCGCTGGAACGCATCTACGCAAGCCGCGACGCCGCGCTCGCCGATCCGCCGGACGGCGATACGTTCTGGGACTATGAACTGCGCAGCGCCGACGGCGCGAAGTGGGTCTCCACAGCCTACGGCAACCTCCCCGACGCGCCGGTGGAGCTGGAGGACGGCCGCTGGGCATGGCAGTACTCCACGCGCGTCTACTACATGGTCTGCCAGCCGGAGACGGTGGTGCTGCGCGCGCGCCGCTTTACCGGCAACGGCTACGACGAAAGCGCAAACGTGGATGTGGAATTGCAGTTTTAGCGCGGGATGGAAAAAACGCCCGGGGAGCATGCCGCTTCCCGGGCGTATCTTCTGTGATTTCCCTCACCGCTCGCTCACGGCCTCCGAGAGGGCTTCCCATTCCTCGTAGAGCGCGTCCATACCCGCCTGCAGTTCGGCGTGGCGGCGGGCAGTCTCGCGCGCCTCGTCCGGGCGCTGATACAGTTCCGGGTCGGCCATGCGCGTTTCCAGGTCCTGAATTTCCTTTTCCGCGGCGGCGATGCGCGCTTCCGCGGCCTCCAGCTGCTTTTCCAGCGCCTTTTTGCCCTCGCGCAGCAGGCGCTCCTTGCGGCGCTGCTTGTCCAGCTGCGTCTTTGTCATACCGGAGGCGGCAGCGTCTTCCAGCCCCGCTTCCTCGCGACGCTTTTTTTCCAGATAGTCGTCGTAATTGCCGAGGTATTCCTTCACGCCGTCCGGGCGCATCTCGATAATGCGGTCGGCCACGCGGTTGATGAAGTAGCGGTCGTGCGAGACGGTGAGGATGGTGCCGTCAAAATCCTCCAAAGCGCCCTCCAGCACTTCGCGGCTGTCCATGTCCAGATGGTTGGTCGGCTCGTCGAGAAGGAGGAGGTTGTCGCGCTTGAGCATCAATTTGCACAGCGAAACGCGGCCCTTTTCGCCGCCGGAGAGCATGGAGATCTTCTTGTAAACGTCGTCGCCGGTGAAGAGGAACAGCGCCAGCACCGAGCGCACGCGGTCGAGGTCGAGACGGGGAAAGGCGTCCCACAGTTCGTTCAAGACGTCCTTTTCCGGGTCGAGTCCTGTCTGGTGTTGCTCGTAGTAGCCCAGATCGACGTTGGCGCCGAACTCCACCTCGCCCGCGTCGGCCTTCAGTTTGCGGGCGATGATGTTGAGCAGCGTGGACTTGCCCACGCCGTTGGGGCCGATGATGGCCACGCGGTCGCCGGCGCGCAGGTGGAGGTCGAAGTTTTCAAACAGCCTGCGCCCCTCGAAGCCCTTGGCAAGGCCATGCACCTTGAGTACGTCGTCGCCCGATCGGCGGCGCGCCTCGAAGGAAAAGCGCACGTGCTGCTCGTCCACCGGCCTTTCCAGCCGTTCCATCTTTTCCAGCCGCTTTTCCCGGCTCTCCGCCGCGCGGATGGACTTTTCGCGGTTGTACATGCGATAGCGCTGGATGATGGCCTGCTGGCGGGCGATCTCCGCCTGTTGCAGCTTGTATTCGCGTATCTGCCGCTCGATGTCGGCCTGCCGTTTGACGGTGAACTGGTCGTAGTTGCCCTCGTACTGCACAAGGCGGCGCATGGAGATCTCCGCCATGCAGTCGCAGACGCTGTTCATGAAGTAGCGGTCGTGCGAGATGATCAGCACCGTGCCGCGGTACTTTTTCAGCGTGTCCTCCAGCCACTGGATGGAGGAAAGGTCTAAGTGGTTGGTCGGCTCGTCGAGCATGAGCAGGTCGGGCTGGGTAAGCAGCAGGCGGGCAAGGCACAATCGCGTCTTTTCCCCGCCGGATAACACGCTGGCGGGCTGATCCTCGCGCCCTTTGGCAAAGCCGAGGCCGGCGAGCACGCCCTGTATGCGGCTGGGCCACTCGTAGCCGCCCGCGTCCTCAAAGCGGTCGGTAAGGCGGGCGTATTCGCGGGAGAGGCGATCCAGTTCGACCTCGTTTTCGTGCTTTTGCGCCATCTCCTCTTCCAGCGCGCGCAGACGGCGCTCCATTTCCCGCACCGGCTCAAAGACGCGGGAGAGTTCCTCGCGCACGGTGAGGTCGCTCTGGATGTCGGCCTCCTGCGTGAGCATGCCCACGCGCGTGCCGCGCATCAGCGATATGGAGCCTTCGTCCGGCTCCATCTGCCCGGCGATGAGGCGAAAGAGCGTGGATTTGCCCGAGCCGTTGACGCCGATCAAACCCATGCGCGCCCCCTGCTGGAGCGTCAGCGATATGTCTTTCAGGACGGATTTCATGCCGAAGGACTTCGACACGCCCTGCACAGTCATCAGTATCATGCGTTTCCCCTTATGCGTTTACGCGCCCAGCCAGCGCCCGGTCGCGCCGCAGGGCAGTACGCCGCCCGCGGTCACGGGCAGCACGATCTCCTCCGCCGTCGCCTTGCCGCCGCGATGGCGGGCGACGGCCATGGTCAGCATGTTGTTGAGCACCGCCGGTTGCAGGCCGGTGGTGTAGCTGTTGATGAGCATGAACAGCGCGTCCCCGGCAAGCACCTTTTCGCAGGCCTCCACCAGCGGGTAGAGCTCGTTTTCCAGCTTCCACACCTCGCCGCCGGGGCCGCGGCCATAGCTGGGCGGGTCCATGAGGATGCCCTGATAGGCGTTGCCCCGCCGCGCCTCGCGCAAAACGAACTTCTTGGCGTCATCGACGATCCAGCGCACATGCGTTTCGTCGATGCCGCTCAGGCGGCGGTTCTCCCCCGCCCACTGCACCATGCCCTTGGCCGCGTCCACATGCGTCACCTGCGCGCCGGCGCGGGCGCAGGCCACCGTTGCCCCGCCCGTGTAGCCGAAGAGATTGAGCACCCTGATGGGGCGCTTCGCCTCGCGGATGCGCGCGGCCATCCAGTCCCAGTTGACGGCCTGTTCCGGGAAAAGGCCGGTGTGCTTGAAGCCCGTGGGGTGGACGTAGAAGCGCAATTCGCCATACGACACCGTCCAGCGCTCGGGCAGCTTTTTGAAAAACTCCCACTCGCCGCCGCCTTTGGCCGAGCGGTGGTAGTGCGCGTCGGCGCGCGTCCACAATTCGGGCCGCTGCTTGGGCCAGATGGCCTGCGGGTCGGGGCGGCGCAAAATGACGTCCTGCCAGCGTTCGAGCTTTTCGCCGTCGCCCGTGTCGATCACTTCATAGTCTTTCCAGCCGGAGGCGATAAACATGGCCTGTCCTCCCCTATTGTTCCTCAAAACGGTCGCCGTCCCACCAGTCGGGCAGCAGTTCCCGCAGCATGCAGACGCGGCGCGGTTCCTCGCGCATGAGTATTTCGATCTTTCCCGCGTCGGGCATGAGTTGCATCAGCGCCTCGCGGCAGGTGCCGCAGGGCGGCACCACGCCCTTTTCCTTCACCGCCGCCACGCGGCGCACGCGATGTTCCCCGGCGGTGAGCATGGCGTAGAGGGCGGCGCGCTCGGCGCACGTGCTCAGGCCGCAGACGCCGTCTACACACGCGCCCACGTAGATATTGCCGCGCTCGGTCTCCACGGCGGCCCCCACCTGTCCGGCGTAGACAAAGGGCGACACCTCGCGCTCGTTGAGCACGGCGCGGGCGGCGCGCAAAAGCCTGTCCCAACCGTCGTTCATGCTTTTTCCCTCCGTTTCCCATCCATTATAGCGTGGTTTGGCGCGTTAATCAACGTACTTCCGATGAAAAAACGGAACGGGATCGCTCCCGTTCCGCAAAGGACATCGCTATTTTACGCCACGAAGGCGATGGAGGCGACCATCTCCGCCATGCGCGCGCCGTTGCCCTCGATGGCTTCCTCGGGGCACTGGGCGGTGACACAGAGGGAGAAGCTATCGCCGGGAATGAAGTAATAGCGATAGCATACGCCGCCGGAGACGACTTCGACGGTCTTGGCCTCGACGCCGCTCTCCATAGTGAAAGCTTCGATCTCGCCGACGACGGCCTCAGCATCCTCCGTGTAGCTGGCCTCGCCGAGCATGCTGTCGGCGTCGTCCGCGGTCAGGCCAAAGGCGGGCTGCACGGTGAGGGAGGTGTCCGCGCTGCCATCGGGCACGTAGACGTCAGGAGCATAGTTGAGGCTTTCGTCGCCCAGCCAGGTGCTGTTTTCCGCGCTCTCGCCGGATTCCTCCACTTCCAGCCAGGTCGTTTCGTCCGCGGCATCCTCCGCGGCGTCCTCCGCGACGACCGTCTCATCCGCCGCCGTTTCGTCGGTCGCCACCTGCCACGCCCAGCCGTCCTGCAGCCAGATGCTGTAGCCGGAGGAAGAGGTGTAGAGCGTCTCGTTGATCGTCTCTGTGACGCCTTCGACGGTGATGTCGCGCGTGCGGGTCTGTTCGTCCGTTTCCGCCAGCGCCGCGCCGCCCAACAGCGCCGCCGCCAGCAACAGAGCCAATATCTTCTTCATAGGGTTTTCATCCTTTCTTATGTATTTTTCCCCGGGAACGCCCGGGATGTACGTCATTCATGCTGCGCCGGGGCGCAGGCGGCGAGCACGCCGTCGAGTATCTCGCCAGCAGTCATGACGCTCGCCTCGCCGTGGAGTACCAGGCAATACTGCACGTCGTCCACGAACCAGGTGTAAACGTCATAGCCGCCGTTTTCCTCCGTCGAGCGGAAGGCGACGGAGACGACGCCCTCCCCCGCGGCGCGCTCTTCCTCGGTGGGCTCGCTCATTTCCATGAACAGCCCGGAGATGTCGTCCTGCGTGCGCGCGGCGCGCAGCGTACAGGCGATGTCGCCGACGTCGAACGCCGCTTCGCCGGTCGAGCCGCCGATGACGGTATAGACCGCGTCCACGCCCTCTGGCGCGTTCACCGGAAAGCCCAGCGCGGCTTCGAGTTCGCTCGCGTCCGCCATCTCCACCCGCGGGTTGGGAACTTCCTCCGCCGCCGCGCAGCCGGCCAGCGCAATGAGCAGAGCAAGAAGCAGGGAAAGACGCCGCAACATGGTTTCCATAAGCATCCCCTCCTTTCTGGGGTACGCAAACAGTATACCATGTCCTCCGCCTGCGCGCGTGGTATTTTTATGAACACTTTGTGACGAGCGCCGGTACGTTTTTGTGACGAGCCGCGGGCAAAGCCATGGCCACGGCGAAGAGGCGCGTTTTGCGCTTGCCCGCCCGCTTCCCGCGTGCTATAATAGCCCTGTACCCTGCTATGGAGGAATGGTTTTTTATGAGCAGAATGGGCGATACCATCCGCAGCGCGCGGTTGCAGGCGAAAATGACGGAAAAGGCGCTGGGCAAGAAGTGCGGCATGGCGGAAAACGTCATCAAGGACATCGAATCGGGCCGGCGCATCGTTTCCGACGATCAGGCGCAGCGCATCCTGAAGATCCTTGGGGTGAAAAACCCCGTTTCCGAGGAGCTGGAAGTGGCGGCGGAGCCGGACGTGCCGCTGCGTCCCCGCCCGCGCCCTTACAAGCTGCCCACATCCGAGGCCGAACCGCAGCCGCAGGGAGACAACGCCGCCTGGCTGGACGCGCTGGGCGGGGTGGTCAAGCGCGTGCCGGTGACGGACGAGAATTCCAACGTGGTCGACCACGTGCTGGTGCCCGTGGTGGGTGGCAAGATCGAGGGCGGCGCGCCGGACAAGGTGTTCTACTTCCGCTGCCCGGACGACGCCCTGCGCGGCTACCGCATCTTTGCCGGCGACCTGCTGTTGTGCGTGCCGGCGCAGAAGGTGGAGGACGGGGCCATCTCCCTGTTTCTCCTAAACGGCAGGCGCGTGGCGCGCAAGGCCAACAAACTGGACGGGAACCGCGTCCATTTGCAGAGCTACGACCGCGAGTTCACTTCGCAAACGCTCCCCGCCGCCGAGGCGCGGGTGCTGGCCAGGTGCGTAAAGCTGGAACGGAGGCTGTAACATGCGGCTTTTCTGCGATCTGCACATCCACTCCTGCCTGTCGCCCTGCGGCGACGAATTGATGACGCCGAACAACATCGCGGGCATGGCGATGCTCAAGGGGCTGGACGCGATCGCCGTGGCCGATCACAACTGCGCGCGCAATCTGCCCGCGCTTTCCAAAACCTGCGCGGCGATGGGCGTACTGCTGCTGCCGGCGATGGAACTGACCACCGCTGAGGAGGCGCATCTGCTCTCCTATTTTCCCACCGTGGAGGCGGCGCTGGCGTTTTCCGAAGAGATCCACGCCTACCTGCCGCCCATCCAAAATCGACCGGAGATCTTCGGGCCGCAACAGGTGCTCGATGAGGACGACGAGCAGATGGGGAGCGAGGATCTGCTGCTTTTGAACGCTCTCTCGCTTTCGCTGGACGAACTGGTAAAGCGCATCAACGAACGCGGCGGCGCGGCGGTGCCGGCGCATATCAACCGCGGCAACAACGGCCTTCTCAACGTGCTGGGCTTTTTGCCGCCGGGATTGGAGATCGCCGCCGTGGAGGTCACGCGGGAGATACCCTGCCGCGCGGATGTGAGCAATTTGCGCGTTTTGCACTCCAGCGACGCGCACTATCTGGAAAACATGCTTGAGCGCGAAGTTTCCTACGAAGTGGCGGAAAAGAGCGTGGAAGCGCTGTTTGAATACATAAAACGCGGCGCCATGTAGCGCCGGGGAAGGCTTGCCATGATCACATTTGAGGACGTAAGGAACAACGAGGAGATCAACGCCTATATCCGCGCCGCGGACAAGGTGATGGACGCCATCGGCTACACGGAGCACTCCTTCGCCCACGTCACCCGCGCCGCCGAGCAGGCCGCGGACATACTGGAGACGCTGGGATATTCGGAAAGGACGCGGGAGCTTGCCAGAATCGCCGGTTACATGCACGATATCGGCAACGCCGTCAACCGCCACGAGCACGCGCTCACCGGCGCGGTGATGGCTTTCCGTATCCTCGACAACATGGGCATGAGCGCTGAGGAGATCGCCAAGGTGGTCTCCGCCATCGGCAACCACGACGAGGGCACCGGCGCACCCGTCAACGAGATCGCCGCCGCGCTCATACTCGCCGACAAGGGCGACGTGCGCCGCAGCCGCGTGCGCCCCCGCGCCGTACATGCCGGGGACATCCACGACCGGGTCAACTACGCGGTGGAATCCTCCGCGCTCAACATAAGCCCCCGGCGCGACGCGGTGACGCTCTGTCTGACCATCGACACCACGATCTGCGCGGTGATGGACTA
>CAMMGP010000024.1 GCA_946496415.1 uncultured Clostridia bacterium
CACAGGGGGCCCGCCCCCAAAGTGCCCACCGTCGCCGTGACGCCCAACCCCTTTGCCGAGGACATCGCCGCCACCACCGCCGCGGGCATGGACGCGCACGTTTCCAAACCCATCGACTTTGCGCACCTCGTCAAGGTCCTGCGCGATCTCATCAACCGCGAAAGCGACGCGCGGGGCTAGGCGACGCATGTGATCCATCGAAAAAGGAGGTATCCGTATGCAAAAGCGCGTCATCACACTCAGCCGCGAATTTGGCAGCGGCGGTCGAACCATCGCCCATCGCGTGGCGGAAAGGCTCGGCTATGCCTACTACGATCAGGAACTGATCCTCAAAGTGGCCAAGGAAAGCGGCCTGGCCGAACAAATCGTGGAAAAGTACGACGAGTACGCCACGCATAAAAACAGCCTGCTCTACGCCCTCGCCCTCAGCGCCGGCGCGGGAGCAGGCGGAACGCTCTCTTTCGTCAGCAAGGTGCAGCAGGCACAGGCGAAGATCATCACCGACCTCGCCAACAAGGGCTCCTGCGTCATCGTCGGCCGCGGCGGCGATTATGTGTTGCGCGACCGCGAGGACGCCCTCCACGTATTTATCCACGCGGATATGGAGTTCCGCGCGCAGCGCGTCGTTTCCGTTTACGGCGACAACGGCCAGAAGCCGGAGCAGCGCCTGCGCGATAAGGACGAGCGCCGCAAGCTCTACTATCGGTCTTTTACCATGCGCGAGTGGGGCGATGTACACAACTATGACGTTTCGCTCGATAGCGGCCGCCTGGGGCTGGATGCCTGTGTGGACGTCCTCGTGGCGCTTGCTCAGGGGAAATAAGCATGCGAGGGGCGCCGCCGGTTCCGGAAGCGCCTCTTCTTTTTACAAGACCCCCGGCACGCCGGGGAGGAGGCAATCTGTGCGTAAGCTGAAGATACTTTACACATCCGACGTTCACGGCTATCTCTTTCCCACCGACTACGCCTCGACGGACGTGCTGCCGCAGGGCCTTTTCAAGCTGGAAGCCGCCTTCCGGCCCGATGGGAACACGCTGATCATCGACGGGGGAGACATGTTGCAGGGCTCGCCCTTCGCGGCTTACATCGCGCGGGAAAAGCCGCGCCCGCATCCCTGCGCGCAGGCGATGAATCTCGGAGGTTATCAGTACGTCGCCCTCGGCAATCACGATTTCAACATGGGGCTTGAGGCGCTGGGCGCGTATTTGCAGGATCTCAACGCGATCTGCCTGTGTTGCAATATCCGCGATCGCGCGGGAAAGCTGCCCATTCGCCCATGGGCCGTGCATGTGCTTGAGAACGGTCTGCGCGTGGGGCTCGTCGGAGCCTGTACGCCCTTTGTCCGCCGCTGGGAGAAGCCGGAAACGGTGGCGCAACTCGAGATCGACGAGCCCGTTTCCGCCGTTCGCCGCGCCTTGAAAGCTCTGCCCGCCGTGGATGTTAAAGTGCTCGTCTACCACGGCGGTTTTGAACGCGACCTGCAATCGGGGGCGCTGCTCTCCGCCACAGGCGAGAATCAGGCCTGCGAGTTCTGCCGGGAGTTCGACTTCGACGTGCTGCTGGCGGGACATCAGCATATCCCTGTGGAGAGTGCGGACATCTGCGGCACGCACGCTGTGCAGCCTGCCAGCAATGGCAAATGCTTCGCCTGCGTGGAGGCGGAAATGGAGGAAGGTCGCCCTCCGCAGGTCATTTCGCGGCTTCTGCCTCCCGCGCCCACGCCTCTGAAGAGCGCCTTCAAAGCGCTTCAGCCCATCGAAACGGCGGTACAGGCGTGGCTGGACAGACCCGCGGGACACCTTGACGTGCCGCTCGTCGCGCAAAATCCGCTGGAACGTGCCATCAACGGCTCATTGCTCGCCAACTTCGTCAACGCCGTGCAGCTGTGGGCCTCTGGCGCGGAGATCTCCGCCTGCTCGCTGCCCAATGAATTCAAGGGCATGGGGGAAAATGTGACCGTGCGCGACGTGGTCTCCACCTATGTCTACGCCAACACGCTGAAAGTGCTGCGCATCACCGGGCGCGACCTGCGCGCCTATGTGGAGCGCACCGCCGCCTATTTTGCCGTCGAAAACGGCCGCGTCGCCGTCAGCAGCCGCTTCCTGCGCCCCAAGGTGGAGCACTACAACTACGATTTCTTTTCCGGCATGGACTATGTGATCGACCTGCGCCGCCCCGAGGGCAGCCGCGTCGCCGCCCTGCGCC
Source organism: uncultured Clostridia bacterium (assembly GCA_946496415.1). Taxonomy (GTDB): domain Bacteria; phylum Bacillota; class Clostridia; order Christensenellales; family Aristaeellaceae; genus Pullichristensenella. The sequence goes on from CAMMGP010000024.1 coordinate 2,206, forward strand.
GGCATGGGCGCGAGATCGCCGCCGACGAGGAGCTCCTCCTGTGCGTCAACAGCTACCGCGCCTCCGGCACGGGCGGCTACGACATGCTGCCGGCGTTGCCCCTGGAAAAGGACATACAGCAGGACGTTTCCGAGCTCATCATCCGCTATATCGAAGAAAAGCGCGATATCTCCGTGGACAGGCACGGCTACCTTACGGTCATCCTCCCCGATGCCCAGGCAGGCGACGGGCGGTCACGCCTGTAAAAGGCGGCCGTTGCGCGCTTTGCCCTCCCCGGGAAGGTTATACCGCGTCGCGGCCAAAGCAGGCGCAGGCACATGGCCCGCGCCTTTTTTGCGCCGCTTGCCCCCTCGTCGATTGTGCACAAACGGCAAAAAATCCAGCAAATGATTTTGCCTGGATGTGTTGACTTTCCGATGAATTTCTGATAAGATTTGGTTGTACCAATTCCCATAACATTCCTGTCGATATGTATCTTTTCCTGCACGACCGTCCCCAAATCGGAACCCATCCGCGCAAAGTTCGCGGGTGAAAATAAAAATCTGTATGGAGGGTCACGCATCATGAAGAAAGTCCTTACACTGGTACTGGCGGCACTGTTGGTGTTCTCCGGCGTTGCGGCTTTCGCCGAGGGCTGGGAGATCGTCGTCGTCCCCAAGGACGCCTCGAACCCCTGGTTCGTGCGCATGGAGGTAGGCGTTGACGAGTACGCCGCCGCGCATCCCGAAAACACGATCTATCAGAGAGGCACCCCCGAGATCGACGCGACCCTGCAGGCCCAGCTGGTGCAGGACCTGATCGCCCAGGACGTGGACGCCATCTGCGTGGTGCCGGTCGACCCCGAGTCCCTGGAGCCCGTGCTTGAGCAGGCCCGCGCCGCCGGCATCGTGGTCATCGCCCACGAGGGCGCGTCCCTGGTCAATGTCGATTACGACATCGAGGCCTTCAACAACGCGGCTTACGGCGCCTTCATCATGGAGAACCTCGCGCAGGCCATGGGCGGCGAGGGCGTCTACACCACGATGGTCGCGCACGTGACCAACGCCTCCCACAACGAGTGGGCGGACGGCGGCGTTGCCTACGCCACCGAAAACTATCCCAACATGACGCTGCTGGAGGAAGAGCCGCGCGTCGAATCCGAGGACAATGGCGACGTGGCCTACAACGTGGCCAAGGAGCTGTTCAACAAGTACCCGGACCTCAAGGGCATCATGGGCACCTCTTCCTTTGACGCCCCCGGCGTCGCCCGCGCCATTGAGGAGCTGGGCCTGACCGGCAAGGTGTTTACTTCCGGCACCGGCATGCCCGCCGACAACGCCGAGCTGCTCAAGAGCGGCGCCGTGCAGTCCCTGACGCTGTGGGATCCCGCCCTGGCCGGCCAGGCGATGATCGCCCTGGCTGAGAAGCTGCTCGCCGGCGAAGAGATCACCACCCCGCTGGATCTGGGCGTCGAGGGCTACACCGCGCTTGAGTTCCGCGAGGGCAGCGAGACCGTGCTCGAAGGCGAAGGCTGGATGGTCATCACCGCTGAGAACGTCGACAGCCTCGGCTTCTAAGCGGCGCGTCGCTTCAAACCCCATCGTTCCCATCCCTGCCGGTTCTTCGGAGCCGGCAGGGCTTCCAAATGGGAGAGAAACGGAGGTGTCTGTCTCATGGCCCAGCCCCTGTTGCGCGCTGTGGACATCTGCAAGTCCTTTTCCGGCGTTCAGGCGCTCAAACACGTGTCCCTGGAGATACAGCCCGGCGAGATCCACTGCCTCGCCGGCGAGAACGGCTGCGGGAAGTCCACGCTCATCAAGGTCATTTCCGGCGTTTACCAGCAGGATTCCGGCTATATAGAATTTGCCGGCAAGCGCTTTGGCAAGATCACGCCGCGCGACGCCATCGCCAGCGGCATACAGGTCATCTATCAGGACTTTTCCATTTTCCCCAACCTCACGGTCATGGAAAACCTGGCCTTCAACACGGAACTTGCCGACGGGCATAAGTTCGTCAACCGCAAGCGCATGCGCAAGATCGCCGAGGAGGCCATCGCCAAGATCAACTTCGACGTAGAGCTTGACCGCCTGGTCGGCACGCTCTCCGTCGCGGAAAAACAGATGGTCGCCATCAGCCGCGCGCTGATGTTCAACGCGCGGCTCATCATCATGGACGAGCCGACAACGGCGCTGACCCGCAAGGAGGTCCAGGCGCTTTTCAAGATCATAATGCACCTGAAAGAACAGGGCATCGCCATACTTTTTGTCAGCCACAAGCTCAACGAGGTCTTTGAGATCTCCGAGCGCTTTACCATCTTCCGCAGCGGCGAATTGGTGGTCACGGGCAACACCAGCGACCTTGACGACCGCAAGTTCACCTATTACATGACCGGCCGCGAGTTCGAGGACAAGCTCTTTACCCCGCAAAACCTCTCCAAAGAGCCTGTGCTGGAAGCCAGGGGACTCGGCCTGACGGGCTTTTTCGACGATGTATCCTTCGCCCTGCGCAAGGGCGAGATCCTCGGCGTCACAGGCCTTCTGGACTCGGGCCGCACGGAGCTTGCGCTGTCCCTGTTCGGCATCCGCCCCGCGGACAGGGGCGCGCTGTACAAGGACGGCAAGGAAGTGCGTCTCAAAAGCCCGCAGGACGCCATTGACGCGCGCATTGGCTTCGTGCCGGAGGACCGCTTGAGCGAGGGCCTGTTTTTGCCGCGCTCCATCGCCGACAACGTTGTCATCTCCGAGATCGACCGTCTTGCCAACGGCGCGGGCGTGCTCGACCGCGCAAAGCGCCGCGCGGAGATCGACCGCTGGGTGAAAGAGCTGGCCATCGCCACGCCGGACCCGGGGAACGCCTGCTTGACGCTTTCGGGCGGCAACCAGCAGCGCATCGTGCTGGCCAAATGGCTGGCCTGCAACCCCGACGTACTGGTGCTCAACGGTCCGACCGTGGGCGTGGACATCGGCTCCAAGCACGATATACACGCCATTTTGCAGCGCCTGGCAAACGAAGGCATGGCCATCATCATCATCTCCGACGACCTGCCTGAGGTGCTGGAGAACTGTTCCCGCCTGCTGGTGCTCAAGGCGGGCCGCGTGGTCAAGGAACTGCTCCCCGCCGAAACCAGCGAGCAGGAAGTGCTCTCTTACATGCTTTAAGGAGGGGTGGATATGCAGAGGTTTTTCAAAAAGCTCTCGCGCCGCAGCGAGCCGTACATCTTCCTTGTGCTGCTTGCCCTGTGCGTGCTGATCGAGATCCGCTCCGGGCAGTTCTTTACGCCCAACAACATCGTCGATAAGCTCTCGGCGCTGGTCGTGCCCGGCATATTCGCCGTGGGCGCGTTTATGGTCATCGTCTCCGGCGGCATCGACGTCTCTTTCCCGGCGCTGGCCTCCTTGAGCGCCTTCGCCACCACCAAGCTGCTGCTCGACGCCGGCTATACGGGCGGGATCTGGCTGCCGATCTTGCTTTCGCTGGTTTTTGGCGCCATCCTTGGCGCGTTCAACGGCTTGTTCATCGGCTATTTCGGCCTGCCGGCGATGATCGTCACACTCGGCTCCTCCAGCGTGTTCAAGGGCTTTATGCAGGGCACGCTGGAATCCAAACAGCTGGCCGTCATCCCGGAAGGCATGGCAAACTTCGGGCGTTCGGCGCTGTTTGTGGCCACCAACCCGGAATCCGGCCTCACATCGCGCATGCCCACGTCGTTCATCGTTTTTGTCGTGGTGCTGGCGGCGGCCTGGTTCATACTCAACCGCACCATGTTCGGCCGCGGCATTTACGCCATCGGCGGCAACGAGGTCAGCGCCCATCGCGCCGGCTTCGGCGTGCGCAAAACCAAGTTCTTCATGTATGTGTTCGTGGGCATGATCGCCAGCCTCGCGGGCCTGATGCGCACCTGTATGATGACGCAGATGCACCCGACCAACATGCTGGGCATGGAGATGAACATCATCGCCGGCGTGGTCCTGGGCGGCACGGCCATCAGCGGCGGCGCGGGCACGCTCACCGGCTGCATGCTGGGCACGCTGCTGATCGTGGTGGTGGAAAACTCGATGATCCTCCTGGGCATCCCCACGGTGTGGAAGGATGTGTTTGTCGGCGCGCTCATCATCATCGGCACAGGCGTGAGCGCCCTGCAGGTGGCGCGCGCCAACCGCGTAGCCGCCAGAAAGAACGCAAAGGAGGTGGGCTGAATGGGCATCGGCGCGAAATTTGGAGCGATCTATCGCCGCGACCGCCACATTTCCCGGCTGATCCTGATGATGATCGTCTGGGCGGCGTTCATGGCCATCACGCGCTTTGACAAGTTCTATACGCTCATCAACTTCCAGACCATGGCCTCCCAGTTCCCGGAATTCGGCCTCATGTCCCTGGGTATCATGGTCTGCATGATCACCGGCGGCATCGACCTGTCCACCGTGGGCGTGGCCAACCTCGTCTCCATCTGCATGGCAACGCTGATGAAGGGCATGGCCAATGAGGAAAGCGAGATCGCCGCCTATGTGATCCCTCTGTGTTTCCTCATCGCCATCCTCATGGGCGCGCTGGCCGGCGCGTTCAACGGCCTGCTGGTCTCCAAGGTGCGCATCCCGCCGATCCTGGCCACGCTGGGCACTTCGGAGCTGTTTACCGGCATAGGCATCGTCATTACTGACGGCAAGGCGGTCAGCAAATTGCCGCGCATGTATTCCAGCGCCATCAACTCGAAGATCTTCGGCCTCATCCCCACGCAGCTGGTGTTCTTTGCGGCCATGGCCCTGGTGACCTGGTTTTTGCTGATGCGAACCACCTACGGCACCAAGATCTATATGATCGGCACATCCTCCAAGGCGGCGGTGTTCTCCGGCATCCGCACGGACCTTTTGCTGGTCAAGACCTACATGCTCTCCGGCATCTGCTCGGCGCTGGGCGGTATGGTGATGCTGGCCAACTACAATTCCGCGCGCGCCGACTATGGCACGGTCTACACGCTGCAGTGCGTGCTCATCGTCGTCCTGGGCGGCGTCAACCCCAATGGCGGCAGCGGCAGGATCTCCGGCGTGGTGTTGGCCATTTGCCTGTTGCAGATGTTGCAGACGGGCATCAACCGCTTCCCGCAGATCTCCAGCTACTATATCTCGCTGATCTGGGGTGCGGTGCTGATCCTCGTCATGGTGCTCAACTACTTTACAGAGCACAACATCCGCCTGTTCAAGGCCAGGCGCTCATAAGCAAAGGGCGCAGCGGGGCAGGGAACGCGGTTTCCCGCCCCGCACTTTTCTTTTGGCGCGCGAAGGAGTATAATGGAACAGAGGAGGTGGCGGGGATGCGCTTTGATCTGCGCCGGGAGACGGAAGGGGATTTCCGCGCCGTGGAGGAATTGACGCGCGAGGCCTTCTGGAACCTCAACTCGCCCGGCTGCGAGGAGCATTACCTCGTACACATACTGCGCGCGCATGACGATTTTCTGCCGGAACTGGATTTTGTCGCCACCCATGGCGCAGAGATCGCCGCCAGTATACTGTACAGCCGTTCGCGCGTTGAGGACGTGCCCACCGTCACGTTCGGCCCTTTAAGCATGTTGCCCGTCTATCAGCGCAGGGGCGCGGGCTCGGCGCTGGTTCGTCACACATTGGCGCTGTGTCGGGAATTGGGGCATCGCGCGGTCGTCATCTATGGCGATCCGGCTTACTATGCCCGCTTTGGCTTTCGCCCGGCGGAGGCGTTCGACATCTGCACGGCCGACAACATGTATGCCGCCGCCCTGCTCGCCCTTGAACTCTACCCTGACGCTCTGCGCGGCGTGCACGGGCGCTTTTATGAAAGCCCCGCCTTTGAGGTGGACGTCTACGCGGCGGAGGCCTTCGACAAAGGCTTTCCCCGGCGCGCGAAGCGGGAAACGCCCACGCAGCGCGCCTTTCAAAAACTCGCGGCCATGCGCAGGCCCCGGGCTCGGTAGAGCGCGCTACTTAACCCAAATTTCGCGCCTGATTCGCGCGCGGCGGCCTTGCCCCGCGCGCGCTTTTCCATTATAATAGAACGTGGAATTTTATGTGGAGGGATCAAGATGCCCGAGGTTATCTCCGAGAGCGCGATTTCGCTGACCGTGCCAGCCGATACGTCCATGATGCTCGTCATCCGTCTGACGACGGCGGGCGTGCTCGCGCGCGCGCGGCTGACCGTGGACGCCATCGACGATATGAAGATGGCCGTCGAGGAGGCCTGCACGCTGATGATCTCGCAGCAGTGTCCGCCCGCGGGGCTGTGCGTGGAATTTTTCCGCCGCGAGGATGGGCTGGATATCCACGTCCACTCCCGCGCGGAGCAGCCCTGCCTGTGCGGCATGGATCGCGCCGAACTGGACGTGGTGCGCGCCATCCTCGGCTCTCTGGCCGATGATGCGCAGATCGACTATTCCGAAGGCAAAATACGCAATATATTGCTCACCAAGAAACTCAAGCCCTGATGGGGGAGGATCTGCCCATGCGCAACGCGGCGCAGCGTCCCTCCATCGACGCGGAGGGCCTGCTCAGAGAATATGCCACGACCGGCAACACCGCCATACGCGACCGCGTGGTGGAGGCGTATCTGTATATCGCCTCAATCATCGCCCGTCGTTTTTCCGGCCGCGGCGTGGATTACGACGACCTGTATCAGGTCGCCTCGCTTTCCCTGTTCAAATCCATCGAGCGCTTCGATCCGGATCGCGGCGTGAAGTTCGCAAGCTTCGTGACGCCGACGATGGTGGGCGAGGTCAAAAACTACTTTCGCGACCGTTCGCGCCTGATTCGTCTGCCGCGGCGCGGCGGCGAACTGGTGCGCGCGGTGGAGGCGGCGCGCGATGCGCTGCAAGTGGAATTGCAGCGCCAGCCGACGGCCGAAGAGTTGGCCGACCGCGCGGGCGTGCCCCTGGAGGATGTGCTCGAGGCGTTGGAGATGCGCGGCGCCATCAGCCCCGTATCGCTGGACACATTGCCCTCTGAGGATGATGAAAACGCCCCCTTGAGCGCTTTTCTCGGCCAGGAGGACAGGGGATTTGCGGATTTTGAGAAAAACGACATGCTCAGGCGTGCCATAGATCAGCTGGACGAGCGCCAGCGCGAAGTGATCCGCCTGCGCTTTTTCGAAGGCAAGGGCCAGCGCGAGGTGGCGCAGCATATCGGCGTGTCGCAAATGACCGTTTCGCGCGTCGAGCGACAGGCGCTCGCTTCCCTGCGCGAAGCCCTGACGGAAGGAGAAAAGGAAGCATGAAGATCGGATTTATCGGCTCTGGAAACATGGGCGGCGCGATCGCCCGCGGCATCGTCAAAAGCGGCGTCGTCTCCGGCAAGGACGTCTATCTCTACGACGTTATTCCCGCGGCGTCCGCAGCGCTGGCGAACGACATCGGCGGCACGGCGGTCAATACGCCCGAAGAACTGACCGGCGCGGCCGATCTGTTCGTGCTCGCTGTAAAACCCGTCTACGTAAAGGACGCCCTACGCGCCTGTTACGCCGGTCTTGCCGGCAAGGCGGTGGTTTCCATCGTCGCCGGTCTCTCGGGCGCGGCGCTGGCCAAACAGCTTCCGGAGGGCACGCGCTGTTTGCAGACCATGCCCAACACGCCGGCAATGGTCAACGAGGGCGTGACCGCGCTTTGCGAAGAAAACACGCTCACGGAGGATGAACTTGCCTTCGTGCGCCGCATGTTCTCGGCCATCGGCCGCGTCTATACATTGCCGGCGCGCCTCATTGAGGCCGAGTCCGCCGTGGCCGGCAGCGGCCCCGCCTACGCGGCGATGTTCATCGAAGCCATGGCGGATGGCGGCGTGCTCCTTGGGCTTCCCCGCGCGCAGGCCATGGAGATGGCGGCGCAGACGCTCATCGGCACGGCGAAAATGATGCTCGAGAGCGGCAAACACCCCGGCGCGATCAAGGACATGGTCTGTTCTCCTGGCGGAACCACCATCGAGGCTGTGCGGGCTTTGGAGAAGGGCGCTTTCCGCGCGAGCACCATCGAAGCGGTGGTGGCCGCCGGCGAAAAGGCGCTCGCCATCAAACGCGAGACGGAGAAAGGTTAAAACATTGATGAAATGGATCGCAAGCGCCGCCTTTGGGCTGGAAGGCATGACGGGACGGGATCTCAAGCGCCTCGGCGCGCAGAACGTGCGCGTCATGGATGTGGGCGGCGCGATGTTCGAAGGCGGCTTTGAGACCGCCTTTCAGGCCAACCTCTGGCTGCGCACGGCCGACCGCGTCTATCTGTGCATGGGCCAGTTCGAGGCTCGCACCTTTGAAGAGCTGTTTCAAGGCGTCAAGGCGCTTGAATGGGAAGCGCTTTTGCCCCGCGTCGCGCGCTTTCC
>CAMMGP010000025.1 GCA_946496415.1 uncultured Clostridia bacterium
CCTAATCGTGTGGGGCCCTACGTTTAGTTCAAGATAAAGGCTGACGAGTAAAGCTCGCGTCCGGCGGCAATGACGGTTGTTTTTTTACAGTTCCAGCGGCATGCCCGCGCCCTGCAAAGGCGTCCGCGCCCGCAGCCATTCGCCAAAGGAGAGCAACTCCGAGGGGAAGACGAGGAAGGCGACGAAGATGAGGATCGCCACGATCAGCATCAGCACGAGCGCCGCCGCGGCAAACGTCCGCTTGGGCTGCTTTTTGGAGAGGAACGCCAGCAAAAACAGCGCGATGATGTTCACTCCGGGGATGCAGGCAAGGACGATGGTCCACATCCAGTTGAGGACGGAAACGCGGTTGCGGGAACTTCTACCTTCGCGGCTCATGGCGGGCGCTCCTTTCGCTGTGCGGTCTATACGCTCATGTACTTTCATTATACACGAGCGCGCGCGGCGCGTCAAACCTCGCTCGTGAATCTTCGATACTTTGTCGAATTCGCGCCCACGGGAAGGCTATTTCCGGATCATGCCGCAATAGCGGGAGAAGAGGAAGGCCTGGAATTCAGGGCTGGCCACGCCGTCCGCGCGCACGTATTGCATGGCCTGCTGCGCTGCGATGACGGCGTCGCGCGTCGCCTCGCCGAATTGGCCCTCCGTGCCGCGCACGGCCTCGCGGTCGAGGTAGCCGAGTTCCCAAAGCTGCTTTTGCAGGCTCTCCACCGGCCCCATGCTCTCGCCGCTTGCGTCGCTGTCGCCCATCTGCAGGGTGGTAAAGGACTGCGTCTCGTCGTACATGCTCACGCCCGAAGGCGGCGTGGCCTCGGAATAGACGTGCTCCTGGAAGGAAACGCTGGCCGCGCCGGTCTGCTCAAGGCCCATGGCGGCCTGCACGGCGCTTACGGCGCTCGCGGTGGCGGAGCCGTACTGGCCGTCGACCTCGCCTTCAAAGTAGCCCAGTTGCTTAAGCCGCGTTTGCAGATACGCCACCAGTTCGCCCGAAGCGCCCTCGGCAAGATCGGTCATGGAGAGGTTGTAGGGGTAGTAGCGGTCGCCGGAGGCGGTCTGCGTCGGGGCGGTGTAGGCGGGCGCGTCGGCCGAGTACAGCAGTGCCTGCAGGGCGGCGGTAGCCACGCCGGTTTCCTCCAGACCCGCGGCGCGCTGGAACAGCTTCACCGAAGAGACGGTGGCGCTGGCATAGCGGCCGTTGGGCGTGCCGTTGGCGTAGCCCAGTTCCACCAGGCGCGTTTGCAGGCGCGTCACGGCCTCGCCGGAGTCGCCCTCCTGCAAAAGCGTGTAGCCTCCCTCGCGAATGGCCTCAGCCTCGGCGCTGCCGTAGGCGGGGGCATCGTCGGCGATGAGCTGCGTGTACAGGCCGTAGGTGACCACGCCGTCCTCGCTCGCGCCCACCACGCGCTGGAAGGCCATCACGGCCTGCGTCGTGGCGGCGTCGAACGTGCCCGTGGCGGTGCCCTGCATGTAGCCAAGGTCGATCAGGCGCTGCTGGATGCGCTCCACGGTGGAGCCGATGTTGCCCTCAGAAAGCGTCTGCTGATCCGCGGGCTCCTGCGTCTGCGTCGGAGCCAGCGTCGCGCCGGAATAGGTGCGCGGATCCACGGTGAACAGTTCGCCCTGCATCGAGGCGGTGGCCACGTTGTTGGGGGCGTTGCCGTAGACCTGGAAGAAGGCGCTCACCGCCGCGGCAGTTTCCTGATCGTAGTAGCCGGTGATGTGGGAGATGGGGAAGTCCAGTTCGCGCAGGCGCATTTGCAGGGCCAGCACGCTGCTGCCCGACGCGCCCAGCTGCAGGTCGCTGAAGCTGCCGTTCACGGCTGCGGCGTAGGCCTGCGCGCTGTACGCGGGCGCCGTCTCGGCAAAGAGCATCTCCTGCAAATTGACGGTGGCGATGCCCGTCTGCATGGTGCCGTAGGTGAGTTCGAACAACTGCACGGCCTGCTCGGTGAGCGTGTCAAACACGCCGTTGATGTCGCCGGGGTAGTAGCCCAGTTCACGCAGGCGCAGTTGCAGAGTCTGCACGCCCTGCCCCTGGTCGCCGAGGCGCAGCTGCGTATAGCCGTCCGTCGATTCTTCCTCGTCGTTGCTGGTGGCGGAGACAAAGCCTTCGTCGATCCAGCGGTCGTTGAGCACCGTCACGTTGCCGTTGGCGTCCAGCGAAAAGGGCTGATCCGGATCCTCAGGCACGGCGGTGGGCGTGGTGGTGGCATAGGGGACGGAGATGTTGACCGACAGATCCGGCGCGGTCTGCGCGGCGACGCCATCGTCCTGCGCGACGCAGCCGCCAAGCATCGCCGCGCAGGCGATCAGAAGCGCGGCAAAGACGATCCAGGCGGCACGATTGCGCATATGTGTCCCTCCAGAAAACAGAATCATCAATCGTTTATCCTTTATATCCTATCATTATTGACGCAGAACCCGCAGTTTTGGTTCACATTTCCGGCTGTTTGCTCAGCAGGCGGACGATGGTTTCCAAAGCGTCGTTGAAGCTGGCGAGGTCCTCCCTGCTGAGCGTGCGCGTCCAGTCGAACAGATTGTCGCACAGCCGGCGATAGATGTCGGCCAGACGCTCGCGCCCCTTTTCGCAGATCACCACGTTGACCACGCGGCGGTCGGCGCTGTTGCGCTCGCGCATCACCAGCCCGTCCTCGATGAGGCGGTCGACCAGAGGCGTGATGTTGGGCTTGGCGATGCCAAAACTCTGGGAGATCTCCGTGATGGACAGGGAGCCGCGGTGGTCGAGCATCACCAGCACCTGCACGTGCGAAAGCGGCATGCCGAATTCCGCCTGCAAAGCGCTCGGGGGCAGCAGCCTGCGCCGCATCAGCGGCCAGGCCTGAAAGAGCATGTCGTATAAACGCCCCAGCGAAGCGTCCCGCTCGTCGTTTCTGTATCCCATATCGCTCATGACCGATCCCTCCGTAGCCGTCACGGCGCCGTTCACCGCTGTTTACCTCTATTTTATGCGCTTTTGTGGGCAATCGTCAAGCGCAAACCGGAGACATTTCCCGTTCATTCCGGCGAATTCCCGTCATTTTCCGGCGCGGCGTAGATCAAAACGCCGCCTTCATCGTAGATCAGGTCACAGTTTTCGGCAAACCATGCCGCGTCCAGCGCGTAGTTGTAGCGCTCGCTGTTGCCGATTACGACATAGTCCACGCCGTATTCCTCAAACAGGGCGAGGTTCTCCCCCGGGGCCTCCAGCATCTGCCGCGCGTTCAGGGCGGCGCGCTGATAGTTGACGCCGTGGAAGTAGAGATAGCTGCTCGTGCCGCAGACGATCTGCCGCCCCGCCAGCGCCGCCACGAAATTGTTGTGCTGGTCGCCGGTGAGGTAGACGGCGTCCGCGGGCAACTCGTCGCGGATGAATTCCGCGGCCGCCACATCGCCCTCGGAAAAGAGTTGATAGTCCGACACCGCCTCGCGGCCCAGCGACAAAACGCCCGAGGTCAGCGAGAGGAAGAAGAACACCGCCGCCAGCAGCGACCTTCCCGGCAGGCCCCGCATGCGGTTCCACAGGGCCACGAGATACTTGGCCGCCAGCGGCAGCATCAGCAAAAAGGCCACGTAGAACAGCTTGTTGTTGTCGTAGGGGTTGGGCTGGAACTGTATCAGTTCCGCCGTCGCGTAGACCAGCAGCGCGCCCAGCGCCAGCCCCCGCTTCCAGCCCTTGCACAGGATCGCCGCCGGGAGCATCACAAGGTACACCGGGCCGACGTTCTTCACCCAGAACCAGAAGTATTCGTCGATGAGCCGCCCGGTGGCGTCGTCGTAGTTGACCCAGTTGAAGCGCAGCGAGAGCGACCCGGTCGTGGCCGCGCCGCCCACCGTCTGGGGGATGGACCAGGTGAGCACCTGCGGCAGCGCCAGCGCCGCGGCGATGCCGGCGTAGAGCGCGTAGTCGACGAGCGCTTTTTTGCGGTCCTCGGCGTTGCGCAGCGTCCACACAAGGCAGCCCGCCGAGATCAGCGCCAGCGCAAAAAACGAGTGGGTGTGCACCATGGGCATGGCCCCGGCCAGTACGCCGAGGATGCCATACAGCCGGCGGCTTTTCTCGCGCATGGCCAACACCAGCAGGTACAGCGCCGGCACGACCATCGTCCAGCCCGCCAGCAGCGTGCGCTGAGGGATCATCATGTCGCAGATGACGTTCACCCAGCGGATGTTGTGCTCCACCATGTTGGCTGGGGCGGCGTAGTAACCGGTAAAGACGTTTTGAAGCGCCGTCGGGTCTTTCCACACTTCGTCCAGCACGTAGAAAAAGCCCAGACCGCCGTTGAGAAACATCAAAAGATACGAGACGACCACCGCCGCGCGCGAATGCGTCAGTTCCCACGAAAGCAGGATGAAGCCCAGGTATACCAGCCCCATCATCAAACTGCCGGGGATGATAAACGCCGCCTGCAGCCCCGTGCCCAGACAGAGCATGGAGGCCGAGAGCGCGTCCATTAAAAAGGGATAGCCCAGCAATACGTCCTGAATCAGCGTGTACTCCGGCGGATAGGCGCTCCCCTGCAGGCCCGTGGCGATGCCCAGGTGCAAGCAGAGATCGCCGTAGGTAGACTGCCCCACGTGCAGGGCCCCGTCCACCTCGCGCAGCGTGTGCGTGTATTGCAGGTAGATGGAAAGGATGAGCAGCGGCACGATCAGCGCGATGGGCAGCCAGGCGGGCATGTCCCCGCAGAAGGGGCGTCGTTCGCCCTCCAGCCGCATCGGGTCGGCCGGTTCCCGCAAAAACTTCCGCGCCAGCAGCGCGAATACCGCCGCCAGCCCCAGCGCCGCGTACTGCGCCGCCGCCGTGAATTTGAGCAGATAGGCAAACAGCGACGGCAGCCACATCATCATCAAAAGCCCCGCCGTCAGCCCCAGCCACAGGCGCACGACGCCGTCCCTGCGCCGGAACAGCGCGTCCGCGAGCACATAGCCGCAGATCTCAAACCCCAACAGCAGCAAAACTCCGCCCATGACGACCTCCGCGAATCCCATTCCCTGTGGGTTATAGCCTTCCCGTCGCGGCCCGCAGAGCGATGCCGATGCGCCGCGTATACTATTACATTTTAAGGGATTTTTATTACGGAATCATGGAGAAAATTATGAAAAAATTTCGATATTTTTCCGAAATTGTGCATAATGATGCAAAACAGTTGCAATTCGACATAAGCTGATATAAAATAAAAGGGAGTATGCGGATGCTGGAAGTATCCGCGGAAGGGGTAGACGCACGTGAAAAAAAGGACGATCTGCGTTTTCGCGCTCGTGGCGCTTTTGCTGCTGCTCGGCAGCGCTTTCGCGGAAGGCGTCATTTCCACGACGGTCGTCATGCGCGTGTCGCGTCTGACGCAGGACGCGGTGGTGGACGCGGGGGAAGACCTTTCGATGGAGGTCAACATCGAAGGTGTGTCGCCCGCCTCGTACCAGTGGTATTTTGAAGGCGCGCCCATTGCCGGCGCGAATCAGCGCGTCTACAACATCGTCAACGCCTCCGTGGAGGACGCGGGCGTTTACCGCCTGGACGCCTTCGACGCAAATGGCGATATGCTTCTGAGCATGGACATCGCCGCCCGCGTCATCGACGATACCGTGCCCAAGTCCGGCGACGATTCCCTGCCGGTGGGCGTTGCCGCCGCCGTGATGGCCGTCGCGGCGCTGGCGCTCGCCGCCAAGCTGCTGCGCCGCCGCGCAGCCTGACGGACAGGTGTTTTCCGGCGGCCCGCGCAGGTCGCCGTTTTTTTGCGCCGCGGCGCTCATATCGCAATGGAGGACGAACAAATTGCCAAAGCCCTTTGAATTTGAACTCTTGCACATCTGCAAGCAGACCGGCGCGCGCCGCGGCCGTTTGCACACGCCCCACGGCGTTATCGAAACGCCCGTCTACATGCCCGTGGGCACGCAGGCCACGGTTAAGACCATGACCCCGGATGAACTCAAGGACATCGGCGCGCAGATCGTCCTCTCCAACACCTACCATCTTCACCTGCGCCCGGGCGAGGATCTCGTTTCCCGCGCCGGCGGCCTGCACGGCTTTATGCGCTGGGACAGGCCCATCTTAACCGACAGCGGCGGTTTTCAGGTCTTTTCGCTGGCCGACCTTCGCAAGGTGCGCGAGGAGGGCGTGGAGTTTCGCTCCCATCTGGACGGCAGCCGCCACTTTTTCGCTCCGGAGACGTCCATCGCCATCCAGGAAAAACTTGGCGCGGACATCATCATGCAGTTTGACGAGTGCTCGCCCTACCCCTGCGACGAGGCGCGCGCCCGCGAGGCCATGAAGCGCACGCTGCGCTGGCTGGAGCGCTGCATGAAGGCCAAGACGCGCGAAGATCAGGCGCTGTTTGGCATCGTGCAGGGGGCGTTCTCGCGCGAACTGCGCATGGAGTGCGCCCGGCAGATGGCCGCGCTCGACCTGCCCGGCCTCGGCATCGGCGGCCTCAGCGTCGGCGAGCCCAAGGAGATCATGTACGACATTCTCGAGGCCATTAACCCCATCCTCCCGCAAAACAAGCCCCGCTACCTGATGGGCGTCGGTTCGCCGGATTGCCTCATTGAGGGCGTGATGCGCGGCGTGGACATGTTCGACTGCGTGCTCGCCACCCGCGTGGCCCGCAACGGCACCGTCTTTACCCACGATGGCCGCCTGGTGGTGAAAAACGCCCGATATGCCGAGGATTTCGGGCCTTTGGACGCGGATTGCGACTGCTACGCCTGCAAAAACTTCTCCCGCGCCTATATCCGCCATCTGTTCAAGGCGGGGGAGATCCTCGCCCTGCGCCTGGCCTCCATCCACAACCTGCGTTTCCTCACCCGCATGATGGAAGAAATGCGCGCCGCCATCGAGCAGGACTGTCTGCGAGACTGGGCCGAGGCCTTCTACGCCCGCCATGGCCGCGACAACTGGTGAGCGCGCCGGAAAACTTTTTACGTGAATGACACACTTAATTGAAGATAAAAAGTTGTAATCGGCGCGGAATTGGGATATAATGTCTTTCAGGCATTTGATTGATCGACTATACGCAAAGGGGTCTGAACATGTTGAATTGGAACAATCTCCTCACGGCGCTGGCGGAAACGGCCGCCACCACGGGCACGACCGACGCGGCGGCTGCGCAGAGCGGCGGCATGATCAGCACCATCATCATGCTGGTGGTCATGGTCGCCATCTTTTATTTCCTGCTCATCCGCCCGCAGCGCAAGAAGGACAAGAAGGTCAAGGAGATGCTCTCCGCCCTCAAGGCGGGCGATCGCATCTGCACCATCGGCGGCATTTACGGCACCATCGTCTCCCTCAAGGACGACACCGTGACGCTGGCCGTCGGTTCCGCCAAGAACCAGATGGTCATGGCCCGCTGGGCCATCCGCAGCGTCGAGGACGCGCCGGTGGAGAATGACGCCGAGCCGCAGGTGTAAGCCCGGTCGGGCAAACGCTCCAAAACCGCCCCATCGCGGGCGGTTTTGCTTTACGCCCACATGGTTTTGTGCTATAATGACCGTATCGACGGCTGCGCCGCTCCGGCGGCGCGCAGGGAGGTAAGACGGATATGAAAGTGATCCTGCTTCAGGACGTCAAGGGTTCGGGCAAGAAGGACCAGATCGTGGAAGTCTCCGACGGCTACGCGCGCAATTTCCTGCTGCCGCGCAAGCTGGCCCGCGAGGCCACCGCGGAGGCGCTCAACGCCGTGGAACGCGCCCGCAGCGCCGAAAAGCACCGCGAGGCTGTGCGCATCGCCGACGCAGAGGAGAAGGCCCGCGCCCTCAAAGGCAAGGTCATCCAGATCACGGCGCGCGGCGGCGAGGGCGGCAAGCTCTATGGCACCGTTACCAACGAGCAATTGGCGCAGGCGCTCAAGGAGCAGCACGGTGTAGAGGTGGACAAGCGCCGCATCGAGCCGGAGGAGCCGATCAAATCCGCCGGACAGGTGCTCTGTAACGTGCGCCTCACCGCCGGCGTCAGCACGCGCATGCTGGTCAACGTGACGGTGGAAAACAAGTAATATGGAACAATTCGCGCAAGAGGCGCGCGTCCTGCCCAACCATCCCGAGTCCGAGCGCTCGGTGTTGGGCGCGATGCTGCGCTCCAACGAAGCGGCGCTTCTGGCCTTTGAGTCGCTCGCGGAAGAGGATTTTTACGACCCCGCCAATCGCGAGGTCTATTCCGCCATGCGCGCGCTTTCCGAGGCGGGGCGCGCCATCGATCTGGTGACGCTGGACGCCGAACTCGACCGCCGCGGCAAGCTTGAGGCGGTGGGTGGGGCGCAGTATCTCATCGGCCTGGCGCGCGCCGTGCCGTCCGCCACCAACGTGCGCGCCTACATACGCATCGTCGATGAAAAGTCCACGCTGCGCAAGCTCATCCGCGCCGCCGAGGGCATTGTCAACTTGAGTTACGATGGCGAGCAGGAGACGCGCGATATCCTTGAGACGGCCGAGCGCGCCATCTACGATATCGCCATGCGCAAGGGCGGCGAGCAGCTTCAGCCCATCCAGCCCGTGCTGCTCAATACCTTCGAGAAGATCGAGGAACTGGTCAAAAACCACGGCCGCATCGAGGGCGTGCCCACCGGCTATTCGGAACTGGACGATATGCTCACCGGCCTGCACGCGGGCGAGCTGGTGCTCATCGCCGCCCGCCCCTCCATGGGCAAGACCAGCTTTGGCATGAACATCGTCGAAAACGCCGCCATCCGCGCGGGCAAGAAGGCGGCGGTGTTCTCCCTGGAAATGCCCGCCGAGCAGCTGGCCATGCGCATGCTCTGCACCGAGGCCAAGGTGGACATGCAGCGCGTGCGCCGCGGGCAGATCTCGGATGAGGAGTGGGGCAAACTCTCCGAGGCGATGATCGCCATCGGCCCCAGCGGCATGTTCGTGGACGCCTCCTCCGGCGTCACCGTGGCCGAGGTGCGCTCCAAGGCGCGGCGTTTGCAACTGGAGCAGGGGCTGGATCTGATCATGATCGACTACATCCAGCTGATGACCGCCTCCGGCCGCTTCGGCAGCCGGCAGGAGGAAGTCTCGGCCATCTCCCGCTCGCTCAAGGGCCTGGCCACGGAGTTGGGCGTGCCGGTGATCGCCCTTTCCCAGCTCTCCCGCGCGCCCACGGGCCGCGCCAACCACCGCCCCATGCTCTCCGACATCCGCGAATCCGGCGCCATCGAGCAGGACGCGGACGTGGTGATGTTCATTCACCGCGAGGACTATTACGAGCCGGAGACGGCGGAAAAGAACATCGCTGAGATCATCATCGCCAAGCAGCGCAACGGCGCGCTGGGCACGGTGAAGCTCGGCTGGAAGGGCGAATACACCTGGTTCATGGATCTTTCACCGCGCGCGCGCGAGGCCGCGGCCTCCGCGCAGGCGTAAAAAGGCCCCGCGAAGCGTTGCTTCGCGGGGAAAGGCGGCACTCATTCGTCGCGCCCGGCGGCGGCGCAGTCGGCGCACAGGCCCTGTTCGCGTTCTGCGCAGTCGTCGCAGAGCATGGCCCCGCATACCGGACAGCCGCGCAGAGAGCGCGCGTCCGCCGCGCGGTGGCACATGGCGCATTCCATCATCGACACCCAAAACACCCCTTCGCAAAGAGTTCGCCGGCGCGGACGGCCCGGAAAACTTCCCGGGCGCTTGCAGTGTCAGTATGCTCCGCGAAGGGGCGTTTTATGCGCTGGAAATTTCTGCAAGTCAGCGCTTCAGGCAGACGATGAGGTTGCCGCATTCGTCGATGGAGAGCAGCACGGTGGCCCGCTCGCAGGGATTGAAGGGGTTGACCACGCACACCGGCGGCGCCGCGGGGACGCTGTGCGGCGGACAGGGCGGCGGGCATGG
>CAMMGP010000026.1 GCA_946496415.1 uncultured Clostridia bacterium
TAGTGCGTGAACGCGCCGGGATTGATGATGATGCCGTCGTAATTCTCGCGCCAGGCGCGCTGTATTTCGTCGATGAGCGCTCCTTCGTAGTTGCTCTGAAAGCAGGTCACATCGTGGCCGCGGCTCTGCGCGGCGCGCTGTACCTGCCGCATCATCTCTTCGTAGCCTGTGCGCCCGTAGATGTTCGGCTCCCGTGTCCCGGTCATGTTCAGGTTCGGCCCGTTCAAAAGCATGATCTTCATCCTCGCGCCTCCTTTGATGGCAAAACTTGTCTTTTCAGTATAGCAAAACGTGCAAAAAAGCGCAACTGTCTTGTTTTGGCAGGCGCTCTGACGGCGCGCAAAAGCGCATAATTCGCCCGCCGGACTTGAATAATAACCGTGGATCAGCAAAGCCGACTAAATTTCGGGAAGGAAGATCATTATGAGAGCGACAGGCATCGTGCGCAGGATCGACGAACTGGGGCGCGTGGTGATCCCCAAGGAGATCCGCCGCACGCTCAGAATACGGGAAGGCGATCCTTTGGAGATCTATACGGATCACGACGGCGAAGTGGTGCTGAAGAAGTATTCGCCCATCGGCGAGATCGCCAACATCGCCAAGGACTACACCGATTCCCTTTACCGCACATTGGGACACATCACCTGCATCTGCGACCGCGACGCGGTGGTTTCCGCCACGGGCGGCGCGAAGCGGGAATTGATCGAAAAGCCGCTCAGCGCGGAGGTGGAAAACATCCTTCAGAGCCGGCAGATGTCCGTGCTCAACCTCTCGGCGGGGGCGCGGATGATCCCCGTCACCAGCGACGACAACGCTGGGGCTTATACCGCGCAACTCATCGCCCCCATACTCGCCGACGGCGAGATCATCGGCGGCCTCATGCTCCTGAGCCGCGATTCGGGTGCCAGCATGGGCGAGGTGGATCAGAAAGTCGCCGAGACGACCACCAGCATCATCGCCCGGCAGATGGAGCAGTAGGAGGCGTTGCAAGGCGGCGAAAAATATGGTATAATCCGGTCAGATTTTGCGAAGGGATATGAAAGCATGTCGCAGATCATCGTGATCGGATGCGGTTTTCGCCGCGAGCGATTGACGCTGGAGGCCGTGGAAGCCCTTCAGAGTGCCGACAAAATACTTTTGCATACCGGGCAATGCGGCCTGGCGGAGTATTTGCAGGAAAAGGGCATGCCCTATGAAACGCTGGACGCCCTTTATGAGCGCGCCGAAGACTTTGACGAGCATGCCCTTCTGGCGGCGCAGGCCGTAGCGGCTGCAGCGCAGGCGGGCAGCGTCGCCTATGCGGTGTTCGATGTGCGCGATGTGAGCGTACAGGAACTTCTGCGGATGGGCCTGGATGTGCGCATCGTCGCCGGCCCGCCGGTTGAGGAAGGCCTGTGGGCCTATGCCGAAGGCGCGACGGACTGCTGGGCGGCCTCGGAGTGGGAGTCGTGGACATTGCACGCCGACCGCAACGCCCTCGTGCGCGAAGTGGATACGCGCGAACTGGCCGCTGAAGTCAAGCTAAAACTCATGGACTGCTATCCGGAGGAATCGCCCATTTACGTGCGCGCCGGAGAGGGGAGCATCACAAGGACGACGCTGGTGGAACTGGACAGGCTTTCCGCTTATGACCACCGTCTCAGCCTGCTCGTGCCCGCGCAGCGCGAATTGACAAAGCTGGAACGCTACGGCTTTGACGAATTGAATCGCGTCATTCGCATCCTCCGCGCTCCGGGCGGATGCCCCTGGGATCGCAAGCAGACGCATAAGACGCTGCGCACGAACCTCGTTGAAGAAGCCTACGAGGCCGTGGACGCTATCGACCGCGAGGATATGGACGCCCTCTACGATGAATTGGGCGACGTGCTCTTGCAGATCGTGCTCCACGCCGAGATCGCGCGCGAGCATGGCGAATTCACCATCGAGGACGTGACCACCGCCATCACGCACAAGATGATCTTCCGCCATCAGCACGTCTTTGGCAGCGCCAAAGCGGACACGGCGGACGAGGTGCTTGACCTTTGGCAGAAGGTCAAAAAGGCCGAACGCCACCAGAAGACGCAGGCGGAAGTGCTGCGCTCGGTGACCAGGAGCCTGCCGGCGCTGATGCGCGCGGAAAAGGTGCAAAAGCGCGCCGCGGACGTGGGCTTTGACTGGGAGAGCGCGCAGGCCGCCTTCTTCAAGATCGGCGAGGAAGCGGAGGAACTCTCCCGCGCCGTGGAAGGCGGCTCGGGAATCGAGGAGGAAGCGGGCGATCTGCTCTTTGCCGTGGTCAACGTGCTGCGGCTTCTCAAACTCGATCCCGAGATCGCCCTCAACCGCGCTACCGATAAATTTACCGCCCGTTTCTCCGAAATGGAGCGAGCGATCCTTGCAGACGGCAAGAAACTCGCCGATATGACGCTTTCCGAAATGGATGCGTATTGGGATCGCGTAAAATTGTCGGAAAGTGGCCGCCAATAGCAGGAATTCCCACTGGCGGCGCGAATTTTTAAAGGGTTAGGTGTTTGCCGCGCGGATCGCGGCGAATGCCGCTCACTGGAACCGTTTCGGTTTCCTGCCAGAATATTTGGAGGTGGCACCAATGAATAAGGTTACTCTCGTAGCGAAGATCGCGGAAAAGTCCGGACTTTCCAAGAAGCAGGCCGAGCAGGCGCTCGGCGCGTTCATCGACTCCGTTACCGAAGCGCTCAAGGAGGGCGATAAGGTACAGCTGATGGGCTTTGGCACCTTCGAGGTCAAGGAGCGCGCCGCCCGCACGGGACGCAACCCCTCGACGGGTGAGACCATCGAGATTCCCGCCAGCAAGACCCCCACGTTCAAGGCCGGCAAGGGCCTGCGCGACGAGTTCTGATTCGCGACAGGGGTCGATCCGCAAGCGCTATGCGGGGCATTTGCCGCCGCTCTTCGCGCGCGGAGATACGGACAGGGCTGCTCTAAACGCAGCCCTGTTTTCTACAGGAGGACGCCATGAGCAGAAAAGCGATGGAAGCCAAAAAGAGCGCGCCCCGGGTGCAGCCTGATTCGATGCGGCTGGATAAGTATCTGAAGGTGTCGCGCATCATCAAGCGCCGCAGCGTCGCCAACGACGCCTGTTCCACCGGCCACATCACGGTAAACGGCAAGGAAGCGAAGCCGGGCACGGATGTGCGCGTCGGCGACGTGCTCGGCGTGCGTTTTGGCGAGAAATACACGGAATACGAAGTGCTTTCCATCGGCGAACACGCGCTTAAGCAGGACGCGGCGGACATGTACCGCGTAAAGGCGTGAGCGTCTGGGCCGTGGTGGTCGCCGCCGGCCGCGGCGAGCGCGCCGGTCTGGGGGAAAATAAGGTTCTCCACCGCTACGGCGGCGTGAGCGTCCTTTCCCGCACGTTGCGCGCCTTGCAAAAGAGCGCTCTTTTTGACGGTTGCGTTCTGGTTTTGGCCGCGCGGGATCGCGACGCCTGCGAGGCTGTTTTTCGTCAGGAGGGCATCTGCCCGCTGGTTCGCGCGATCGCCGAAGGCGGTCAAACGCGGCAGGCCTCGGTGCTCAACGGTTTGAAAGCGCTGCCGGAGGATTGCGAGATCGTCGCCATACACGACGCGGCGCGCCCCTTTGTCTCTGAAGATATACTCGCTCGCTCCATCGAACTGGCCCGCCAGACGGGCAGCGGCGTGGCCTGCGCGCCGGTGGTGGATACCGTCAAGGAAGTTGGGGAGGACGGCGGCGTAAAGACGCTCGACCGTTCCCGCCTGCGCGCGGCGCAAACGCCGCAGACCTTTCGCCGCGCCGAGATCGTCCGCGCCGCGCAGGAAGCGGAGAAAAACGGCTGGTTGGCCACGGACGACGCCGACCTCTATGAGCGCTGTTGGGGGCGCGTGACGCTGTTCACCGCTCCGGATAGCCCCGCCAACATCAAGCTGACCACCAGGGAGGATTTTATGCGTGGAGAAAGCGCGTTTCGCGTCGGCACGGGCTTTGATGCGCACCGGCTTGTCGAGGGGCGAAAACTGGTGCTCTGCGGGGTTGAAGTGCCGTGCGCGCGCGGATTGGACGGCCATTCTGATGCCGATGTAGCCGTGCATGCCCTGATGGACGCCATGCTCGGCGCGCTGGGTCTGGGCGACATCGGCCGCCATTTCCCGGACAGCGACGAGGCTTTTCGGGGCGTCTCCTCAATGCTGTTGCTCGCGCAAGTGATGCGCATGATGGAAGAGCGAGGCTGGCGCGTGGCCAACGCGGACGTCACCATCGTCGCGCAGAGGCCCAAACTTGCGCCTTACATAGGAACGATGCGCGCAAATATCGCCGAGGCGTTGGGCGTGGCGGAGGACTGCGCCAACGTCAAAGCCACCACCACCGAACGCCTGGGCTACGAGGGCAGGGAAGAGGGTATCTCCGCCCAGGCGGTCGTTTTGCTTGCGAAAGGATGTGCTTGAGATGATCGGGATCATCGGCGCTTTGGACATCGAGATCGAACGCCTGATCGCGCAAATGGAAGCCCCTGTGCGCCGCGAGATCAGCGGCGTACCCTTTGTCTGCGGCAAGCTGCTGGGCTCGGACGTGGTTCTTGCCCGCGCCGGCGTGGGCAAAGTCAACGCCGCCGTTTGCGCGCAGACGATGGCGCTTGTTTACGAACCGGAACTCGTCATCAATACGGGTGTCTCCGGGGCGTTGTCCCCGGAGCTGCGCGTGGGTGACGTCGTCGTCGGCACGGACGTTGTGCAACACGATGTGGACACCTCTGCGTTGGGAGAGCCCGTCGGCTTCGTTTCGACCGTCGATCGCCTCTCATTCCCGCTGGACAACTTTGCCTCCACGGCGATTGCGGCCGCGGCGGAAGAACTTGGCATTCGCGCCGTGCGCGGGCGCATCGCCTCCGGCGACCAGTTCGTCGCCTCTACCGCGCGCAAGGAGGAGATCGTGCGCCTGTTTTCCGCCGTCACCTGCGAAATGGAGGCGGGCGCCATCGCGCATGTGTGCTTCCTCAATCGCATCCCCTGTGCGGTCATCCGTTCGATTTCCGATGGCGGCAACGAGGAAGCGCCCATGTCCTATGAGGAATTTCTGCCGCTGGCGGCGAAGAATTCCGCGGAATTGACGCTCGCGTATTTGAAATCTCTGGAAAATTTATGAACAGAGCGTAAAAACTGCAAATAGT
This sequence comes from uncultured Clostridia bacterium, assembly GCA_946496415.1. GTDB lineage: Bacteria > Bacillota > Clostridia > Christensenellales > Aristaeellaceae > Pullichristensenella. The sequence goes on from CAMMGP010000026.1 coordinate 5,144, forward strand.
CTTGCTTTTTTGACCGTCTTTCGCTATAATAGTCAGAGATGGTCAATTCATTTTGTCCATCGCGGCCTGTTTGCGCGTGGGCGCGCAAAAGAAAGAGGTGGATTGGCATGGCCCAGTTGAGCGACTCCATCGAGCAATTTATTAAGGAACTCATGGACGAAGGCTCGCAGATCGAAGTGCGCCGCAATGAACTGGCGCAGCACTTTGGCTGCGCGCCATCGCAGATCAATTACGTGTTGGCGACGCGATTTACCGTGGATCACGGTTATATCATCGAATCGCGGCGCGGCGGCGGCGGGTATGTGCGCATCGTTCGCATGCGCGAGCGCGGGGAGGGCAATTTGCTCAACATGCTCTTAAAGCGCGTGGGCAACTCCATTCCGGAGGAGAACGCCTGCGCCATCATCGCGCATCTGCTCGACCGCAAGCTGGTCACGGCCAACGAGGCCAAACTCATGCGCGCGGCGGTGGCCCGCAACGCGCTTGCGCTTCCTGTGAGCGCCAAGGACGTCTTGCGCGCTTCGGTGCTCAAGAATATGCTGGAGCAGGTATTTCGCAATCTGGAGGGGGGCGAACGCCATGATGTGTGACGAGTGCGGCATCCGGCCCGCGCAGTTTCATTTGACGACCATTTCCGGGGAGGAAAAAACAGAGCGGAATCTCTGCCCCGTGTGCATGGCAAAATATCAAAAGCAGATTCCGGGGCTGGATTTTACCAACCTCGCCGGTCTGATCAGCGGTTTTCTCGAGTCCGCTGCCGCGGCGCGCAATGGCGAGGAGCAGGCGGATGAGAACGCCGGCATCACCTGCCCGAACTGCGGCACGACCTACGCCATGTTTCAGAAGAGCGGCATGCTCGGCTGCGCGCAGTGCTATCAGGCTTTCCGCAAGCCTCTGGAAGGGCTGCTGATGCGCGTGCACGGCAATACGCAGCACGCCGGCAGGATCCCCGGGGGCGTCAAGAGCGACGTATCCATCCGCATGAACATCGACCGTCTGCGGCAGGATCTTGTCAAGGCCATCGCTGCCGAGGAATATGAGGAGGCCGCCCGTCTGCGCGACCAGATTCGCGCGCTCAAGCAGCAGCTCGAGCCGTCGGACAAAGCTGAAGATGCGCAGAGCGGCGCAGGAGAGGGGGAGCAGGACAATGGCTGACTTCGTGCAGGCGCCCGAGCAGGACGTCGTCATTTCCAGCCGTGTGCGGCTGGCGCGAAACTATCAGGATCTTCCCTTTTCCCCGAAATTGACGCGCGAGGCGGCTGAGGAAGTGATCTCCCGCGCCCACGAGGCGATGAAGAACAGCCCCGAGGGCGGCGCGTTTTCCCTTCTGCGCGTCAACGACCTGGGCGACGATGAGCGGCGCAGGCTGGTGGAACACCATCTCATCAGTTATGATCTGCTCAAATACCCGCAGCGTTCCGCGGCGCTGATCTCCTCCGGGGAAACCGTATCGGTCATGCTCAACGAAGAGGATCATCTGCGCATACAGGGCCTGCTTCCCGGCATGCAGCTCGAGCGCTCCGCGGAACTGGCGTTCAACGCCGATGATGCTCTGGGGGCGCAGAACGTCTATGCCTTCGATCCGCAGTGGGGGTATCTCACCAGTTGCCCGACCAACGTGGGCACAGGCATGCGCGCCTCGGCGATGCTGCACCTGCCGGCCATCACGCAAAACGGCCAGATCGGCGCCATCATGCAGGCCGTCGCCAAGCTTGGCCTCACGGTGCGCGGCCTCTACGGCGAGGGCAGCGAGGCGCAGGGCGATCTTTATCAGCTCTCCAATCAGGTAACGCTGGGCCGAAGCGAGGAAGACGTCATACGCTCCTTGCAGGCGGCGACGGAGCAGATCGTCGGCCATGAGCGCGCCATGCGCGAACGCGCGGAAAAAAAGGATATGTACGCCTTGCAGGATAAGCTTTTGCGCTCCTGGGGCGAAGCGGTGAACGCGCGCCTCATGTCCGCCAAGGAATTCATGCGCCGCTATTCAGACATCCGCTACGCCGCCAGCATGGGCTATCTGCACGCGCCGCTGCGGGCGCTCGACTGCCTGATGATGGATCTGCAGCCCGGCTCCCTGGCCGTGCAGGCAGGAAAACTCATCGGCGAACGCGAGGGCGAGATCCTCAGGGCAAAGCTTCTGCGCGAGCAGCTGCTCAAGCTGGTCGCCGATTAAAGCAATTATTTGGAGGAAACGCATGGCATACTTTGCGAAATTTACAGAACGCGGCCAGCGCGCGCTTTTGACGGCGCAGCGCGAGGCGGCACAGCTGGGCAGGACCTACGTCGGTACGGAGCATCTGCTCCTTGGCGTGCTCAGCGATCCCGGCGCGGCCAGCGTCATTCTCAAGGGAATCACGCTCGACGCCGCGCGGGAGGAGATCATTCAGATCCTCGGCCGCGGCGACGATGATTCGCCGGTCAGAACGATGGTCTATACGCCGCGAACCAAGAAGGTGCTTGAGCAGAGCGTGCGCGAGGCCCGCGACCTCAAGCAGAACTACGTTGGCACCGAACACATACTGCTGGCGCTGATGCGCGAACGCGAGGGCGTCGCCGCGCATGTGATGATCAAGATGGGCATGGACTTGAGCAAGGCCCGCGAGGAATTGCTCCGTGCCCTCAGCGGCGGCGAGGAAAACGCCTCCGGCACCGCTTCGCAGGAGCAGGACACGCCCGCGCTCGACCAGTTTTCCCGCGACCTGACCAAGGCCGCGCAGGCCGGCGAACTCGATCCCGTCATCGGTCGCGCGCGGGAGATTGAGCGCATCGTGCAGATCCTCTCGCGCCGCACGAAGAACAACCCCGTGCTCATCGGCGAGCCGGGCGTTGGCAAGTCCGCCATCGTCGAAGGTCTGGCGCAACTCATCGTCGAGGGCAGCATCCCGGAGATACTGCGTGGTAAGCGCGTGGTTTCTCTCGACCTGGCCGGCATGCTGGCGGGCGCGAAGTACCGAGGCGAATTTGAGGAGCGTCTGAAAAACGCCATGGCGGAGATCCGCAAGTCTGGCAACGTCATACTCTTCATCGACGAACTCCACACCATCGTCGGCGCAGGCGCGTCCGAAGGCGCCATCGACGCGGCGAACATCCTAAAGCCGCTCCTGGCGCGCGGCGAGATGCAGTGCATCGGTGCGACGACGCTGAAGGAGTACCACAAATATATCGAGAAGGATTCGGCGCTGGAACGCCGCTTCCAGCCCGTGAACGTCGGCGAGCCCACGCGCGAGGAATCCGTGGAGATTCTTCGCGGCCTGCGCGACCGCTATGAGGCGCACCACCGCGTGCACATCACCGACGAGGCCATCATCGCCGCGGTCAACCTTTCCGACCGCTATATCTCCGACCGCTTTTTGCCGGACAAGGCCATCGACCTTATCGACGAGGCCGCTTCGCGCGTGCGCATCAAGGCCTTCACCGCGCCGCCGGACATGAAAGAGCAGGAGGCCCGCCTTGAGGTGCTCAACAAGGAAACCGAAGAGGCCGTGGCGCACGAGGACTTTGAAAAGGCCGCCAACCTGCGCGATCAGAAAAAGCAACTCCAGAATGAGATGAGCGAGCGCCGCAAGGAATGGGAGCAGAAGCGCAATTCCAAGGTGGAAACCGTGGGCGAGGAGGAGGTCGCGGAGATCGTCTCCTCGTGGACGGGCATCCCCGTCAAGCGCATGACCGAGAGCGAGGCCGAACGCCTGCTGCATCTCGAGGACATCCTCCATCGCCGCGTCATTGGGCAGGACGAGGCCGTCAAGGCCGTGTCCAAGGCCGTGCGCCGCGCGCGCGCCGGGCTCAAGGATCCCAACCGGCCCATCGGCTCGTTCATCTTCCTCGGCCCCACGGGCGTGGGCAAGACGGAACTGTGCAAGGCGCTGGGCGAGGCGCTCTTTGGCGACGAAGACAGCCTCATCCGCATCGACATGTCCGAGTATATGGAGAAACACTCCGTCTCGCGCATGATCGGTTCGCCGCCCGGCTATGTCGGCTACGAGGAGGGCGGGCAGCTCACCGAAAAAGTGCGCCGCAAGCCCTACGCAGTCATACTCTTCGACGAGGTGGAGAAGGCCCATCCCGACGTGTTCAACGTGCTGCTACAGATCCTCGAGGACGGCCGCCTCACCGACGGTCAGGGCCGCGTGGTGGACTTTAAAAACACCGTTGTGGTCATGACCAGCAACGCCGGCGCGCATACCATCAAAAAGCAGCGCTCCATGGGTTTTGGCAGCAGCGCCAGCGATGAAAAGAGTTACGAGGCCATGCGCGAGAACATCATGGACGAGGTCAAGCGCATCTTCCGCCCCG
>CAMMGP010000027.1 GCA_946496415.1 uncultured Clostridia bacterium
TCAAGCCCTATCCTTTCTTATTCTACTCCACTTTACACAGTTTGACAAGTTAAAACCATGGGCAATGCGTTCATTTCCGGGCAAACATGTGTTAAATGTTGTAAAACCGCAAGAGAGAGCCCGCGCGTTGCGGCGCGGGCTCAGGTTCGCGGCGGCTGCGCTCAGACGATGGGATCAGGCGCTTCGTCCGGGACATGCGGCGGCTCCGGCACGCCTTCCTCTTCCCTCGCCTCAGGCGCGGTGGGCGGCGTCTGTTCCGAAGCGGGCGCGGCCGGCTTTTCCGGCACCACGCCAGTCTCCATAAATGCCTTGAATTCGTCAGCGTCGAGCTTTTCGCGCTCGAGCAGGATTTCTGCCAGAGCGTGCAGCTTGTCCATATGCTCGGTGAGTATGCTCTCAGCGCGCTTATAGCCCTCGTCGATGAGGCGATGCACCTCGCGGTCGATGGCGGAATTCACTTCCTCAGAAAAGCCCATGCGCTGCTGCGAAAAGCTCTTGCCAAGGAACACTTCCTGCTCGTCGCCAAGGAAGATGGGGCCGACGGCGGCGCTCATGCCGTATTCGGTGACCATGCTGCGGGCGATCTCCGTGGCCTGCTTGATATCGCTGGAAGCGCCGGTGGAGATTTCGCCCAGCACCAACTGTTCGGCCACGCGACCGCCCATGGCACTGGCAATGCGCGCGGAGAGGTAGTTGGCCGTGCGGTAGCTGGTTTCCTCGCCGGGCAGGTACATGGTGTAGCCGCCCGCCTGTCCGCGGGGGATGATCGTCACTTCGTGGACGTTGTCGCACTCGGGGATGTAGTAGCTGACCACGGCATGCCCGCCCTCGTGATAGGCGGTGAGGCGGCGATCCTTCTCCGTGACCTTGCGCGAGCGCTTCTCGGGGCCGGACATCACGCGGGTGACGGCCTCCTCAATGGTGGTCATGGTGATCTCCCTGCCGCCGGCGCGGGCGGTGAGGATGGCGGCCTCGTTCATGACGTTTTCAAGGTCCGCGCCGGTGAAGTAAGGCGTGCGGCGGGCCAGCACCTTGAGATCGACGTCCTTGGCCAAGGGCTTGCCGCGCGAGTGGACTTTGAGGATCTCCTCGCGGCCTTTGACGTCGGGGTAATTGACGACGATGCGGCGGTCGAAGCGGCCCGGGCGCAAAAGCGCGGGATCGAGGATGTCGGCGCGGTTGGTGGCGGCCATACCGATCACGCCCTGATTGTGGGTAAACCCGTCCATCTCCACGAGCAGCTGGTTGAGCGCCTGCTCGCGCTCATCGTGGCCGCCGCCCATGCCGGCGCCCCTCTGGCGGCCGACGGCGTCGATCTCATCGATGAAGATGATGGAGGGCGCGGCCTTCTTGGCCTGCGCGAAAAGGTCGCGCACGCGGGATGCGCCCACGCCGACGAACATCTCGACGAAGTCCGAACCGGAGATGGTGAAAAACGGCACGCCCGCTTCGCCGGAAACGGCCTTGGCCAGCAGCGTCTTGCCCGTACCCGGCGGGCCGACGAGCAACACGCCCTTGGGGATGCGCGCGCCGATGTCGGTGAACTTGTCGGGGTTTTTCAAGAACTCCACGATCTCGCGCAACTCTTCCTTTTCCTCATCCGCGCCGGCGACGTCCTTAAAGGTGATGTTGTTGGCCTTGGGGTCGGTCAGGCGCGCGCGGCTCTTGCCAAAGCTGGCCATGCCCTTGCCGCTGCCGGTCTGCGAACGCATGACAAAGATGTAGAACACCACCACGATGCCGATGAGGATGAGCGTGGGCAGGAATTCGAGCCACCACGGCGTGCCCGCGGGCAACTGCGTGGTGATATCGAAGCGGTATTCGGCAGGGCTGACCTCGCGGCCAAGTACCTGCGCGTAGATGGTGTTGACGTCCGTGTAGAACTGCTCTTCGCTGGGGATGGTGCAGGTGATGTCATAGCGGGCGCCGAATTCGCTTTCGGGGATCTGGCTGTCCTCCGTGCGGGCGATGAGCGTCGACTGCGTGATGATGACGTCGGCAATCGTCTTGCCCTGCTCCTCGCTGGTCAGTTCCATGCCCTCGTCCTGCTTCAAGTCGGCCTCGACCCACTGCAGCAGCGTGGAATAGCTCAGTTCCAGCGGCTGCGCGCCGGTGGGCGCGCCGAGCAGCTGGACCATCCAGAGGATGACCAGCAGGAGCACGACATATAGCAACGGCCCTTGAAAAAGGCTTTTTTTAGCGTTTTTCTTCAAATCTTACTTCCTCGCTTTCGCAGCGTCCGCGCCTCAAGGCGCGTATGGCTGCACACGTCTACTATTATATCAACAGCAGAGCGCTTTTTCAAAGCATATTTCAGTTATTTTCGTAAATTTCCGGCTTCAGCACGCCAATAAAGGGCAAATTGCGGTATTTTTCCGCATAATCCAGCCCGTAGCCAACGACAAATTCGTTGCCGATGGTGAAGCCGAAATAATCCGCCTTGATGGTAATGCCCGGCGCGCGCCGCTCAGGCTTGTCCAAGAGCGTGCAGATGCGCACAGAAGCCGCGCCGCGGTTGGAGAGCACGCGGGAAAGGTAGCTGAGCGTGAAGCCGGAATCGACGATGTCTTCGACGATGATGACATGGCGGCCGTCGATGGGGCCGGAAAGATCCTTGCGGATCTCCACCTCGCCGGAAGACTTCGTTCGGTTTCCATAGCTGGAAACGGCCATGAAGTCCATGTTCATGGGAATGGGGATGGCGCGGCAGAGGTCGGCGTAAAAGATCGACGCGCCCTTGAGGATACAGACCAGAATCGGTTCTTTCTCCACATAGTCAGCGGAGATCTGCGCGCCCAGTTCCGAAACGCGCTTCTGGATCTCCTCCTGCGAGATGAGCACCTTGGCCAGATCGTTCTTCATTCCTTCGTACCTCCAAAAAAGTATTGGTAAAACGCCATTTGCGGCTCGAAGACAAGTCTTACGGCCTCCACGCCCGCCGCGAGGGCGCAATTTGCGGAGATGCCCACGCCCACAGCCCAGAGCACTTCCCTGCCACGGGCGACGAGGGGCACGAAATCGCGCAGAGGGCGTTCGACGCCTCGATCGACGAAATAATCCGAGAGCAGCTTGCTGCCCCGCTTACCCAGAGGGCGCAGCCATTCGCCCTCGCGGCGGAAGCGCACCTCCGCTCCGGCAAGCGCTTCGCGACTGAGTGCCTGCGCAAACGGTTCGCCGCGTATGGGCGCGGGCACGCAGGGCGCGGCGCAAAGGCGGCCAATGCCGGGAATGTCCGTAGCGCCATCCAGCATCAGTGTAACGGACGGGCGCGGACCGCAGGGCGATTCGAGAATATACAAACCGGATTCTGTTTTCTCGGCGATCCTGCCGTCGGGAAAACTTTCCCGACCGCGCGGCAGGGCGCACAGCGCCGCGAGCGCGCAAACGCGCTCCCACGTGGCTCCCTCGCCCATCTGCGCGCGGAAAAAGCGGCGGAGGATGGCCGTCGCGGGCGGCGACGCAAACGGCCAGAAGCCGCCCCCCGGCAATTCCACGCGGCTTTGCGCCCAGCGGGCCGTCGCCTCTTCGAGAAAATCGCTTTCCACGGCCTGCGCTTCGGAAAAGCGGCACAGCGCCCGCGCCGCGCCGGGATAGAGCGCTTCCATGCGTGGCAAAATATCGAGGCGCAGAGCGTTGCGCGGCGTGTCCGCCCCAGCGTTCGTGGCGTCCTCGCGCCAGTCCTGTCCGCGTTCCCGGAGAAAAGCGACCAATGCCTGTTTCGGTATGCGCAACAAGGGCCGCCAGAGGTCGCCCTCGCGTTCGCGCATGCCCGCCGCTCCCGCCGGGCCCGCACCGCGCAGCAGGTGCATAAGCACTGTCTCCGCCTGATCGCCGGCGTGGTGGGCAGTGGCGATGCACGCCGCCCCCGCCTCTTCTTTTGCGCGGCAGAGAAAGGCGTAGCGCAAACGGCGCGCGGCCGCTTCCAGCCCCTCGCCCGGCAAGCGGGCGGCGGGCACATCGGCGCGCTCACAGAAAAAGGGCACGCCCAGGCGCGCGCAGAGTTCCTGACAAAAGGCCATATCCGCGACGGAATCTCCGCCGCGGATGCCATGCTCAAAGTGCGCCGCGCACACGTCCGCGCCCGCGTCCAGCAACAGGAGCAGCAGCGCCACCGAGTCCGCCCCGCCGGAAAGCGCCACGAGCGCGCGACCGCCTGCCGCTCCGGCGTCGATGCTCAACGCGCGGCGATCCATGTGGCGATATCCTCAATGAGCGTCTCGCTGACGCGGGCATCGGCAGCCATGTAGTCGGCGGCCGTGCCCGTCGGCGTTCCCTGCAGATCAAAGAGCATGTGCGTCATATCGGGGTAGAGTTTGTACACAGCGTCAAAGTCCTGCGGAAGTTTGGCCTGCCAGGCCTCGACGCCATCCGCGGGGCGCACCTGCCAGTCCTTTTCCCCCTGGGCGATGAACAGCGGCAGATCCAGATCGACCGCGGTCTGCGCGGCGTCGACGGACATCTCGTCCGCCTGATAGTAGGCGTTTATCCCGAAGAAGGTCTGTTTTTGCAGTTCCTCGGCCGGCATATCCGCCAGCGCGGTCGCTTTGGCCACTTCCGCTTCGACCAGAGCCTCGCTCCGGGCAAGCGCCTCGCCGCTGAGCGTTTTGAGCACGTCGAGGTTTTGATGATACTGTATCTCCCACATGGGCAGGGGCGAGCCGGCCAGCAGCACGCCGCCGCGCAGGCGATCACCGACTTCGGTCTGCATTGCGGCCATAATGCGCGGAGCGAGCATCGCGCCCTGGCTATGGCCGAGGAGATAGAGATCCGCGATGCGCGCGTCCTCCATGAGCAGCGCCGCGGCGTCGAGCGCGTCGCTCGTGTATTCGTCGTCCACGGTAAAATCCGTACGCAGGCAATTTTCGGGGTGGGCGTAGGTGTATTTATCGTAGCGGATGCTGGCCACGCCCAGGCGGGCAAGACCGTGGGCGATATCCCGGAAGGGCGCGCAGGCATAGGCGCTTTCATCCATGTCCGAAGGGCCCGAGCCATGCACCATCACCACCGCCGGGAAGGGGCCTTCGCCCTCGGGCAGCGTCAAAATACCGTTCGTGGCGTCGTCTTCGCCCGCGCGCAGCTTGATCGCTTCCTCGATGTAACCGCCCGCGTCCGCCGCGGCGCCTTCCTCGCGCATGCGCATATCCACAAGGCCAAGGGAGCCGAGGCGCCCCTGCGCGTCGAACGCCAACGTCAGCGTTGCGTCGGCGTTTTCAAAGGCGCACTGCGCCAGAACCACGCGGTAATCGCCCTGCGCGCCCACATCTTCAGCCTGCGCCTGCGTGAGCGTGCCCAGCAGGCCGGTGATCTGCGCCCAGACCGCGGCCATGCCGTCCGCGTCACCGACGGCCTCCTGCATGGCCGCGTCGGAATTCTCAAAGACCGCCGCAAAGTCGCCCTCTGCGAGGCTGGCGAGCACATCCTCCGCCAGGGCCGCGGCGCTTGCTTCCGCCAGAGCCGTCACCGGCGAGATGCAAAGCAAAAAAATCAGCAAAAATACCAGCACATGACGCATATGCACGCCCCCTTTTTGCGTTCATTATAGTACTGCCGGCTTTTTCCGGCAACGCTTTTCGCTCAAAAGGCGCTTTTGGCGCTCCCAACCGACGCTTTGCCGGTTCAGCGCCGCACGCACGCGCGGAAAATTATATGTATTATAGCAGTTTTTTTCGCGTTTGTCGATAGCAAAACCACCCTGTTCCAGCATAGAGCGCCCCGGATGCGGGAATCGCTAAGGAGGACGGCGTCCACAGGCGCCGCAGGGAGGGATTTCCATGAAAAAAGGTCGGTCGGGGCGCTTCGCGGCGGCACTTTTCCTGGCGGCGGCGCTGGTCGCCACGCTCATGTCGCCGCCGCTGCGCGCCTTTGAAAGCCTGCCGGACGCGCTTTTCCTCAAGTCCGGCGCACAGACGGAGTTGCGCTTCACGCTTCCCGGCAACGCGGAACTGCAAACAGATTCCGCCGCGGTCATTTCCAGTTTCGACCAGAGCGCGTCTGACCTTGGCAACACCGTGACGCTCACGGCGGGCGACGAAGCCGGGGAAGCCACGCTCACCTACCGCCTGCTGGGGCTGATCCCGGTCAAGACCGTCGCGGTGACGGTAGAAACGGAACGAACGCTCGTTCCCGGCGGGCAGTCGGTGGGCGTGGCGCTGCTGACGGAGGGCGTGGTCGTGGTCGGTTCCTCGGACGTTGGCAAGACGCCAAGCCCTGCCTACAAGGCGGGCATACGCGCCGGCGACCGCATCGTGCGCGTAGGCGATACGCCGGTCACAGGCTCTGAGCAGTTACGCTCGCTCATTGCCGAAGGCGGCGAAGCCGTTTTGGAGATCGCGCGCGGCGAGGAAACGATGGTCGTCAGCGTCGAGCCGGCGCTTGATCCCGCGGACGGCGCCTATCGTTTGGGCGCATGGGTGCGCGACAGCACCGCGGGCATCGGCACGCTGAGCTTCTATGACCCGGAAAGCGGCGCTTTCGGCGCGCTTGGCCACGCCATTACCGACGTGGATACGGGCATAGTATTGCCCGTCGGCTACGGCGGCATATACGAAAGTTCCGTGGTGGACATCAGCAAGGGCAAGAGCGGCGAGCCTGGTGAACTGCTGGGACAGTTTTTTGACGCCGAAACGCAGCTGGGCGAGGTCACGAGCAATACCGACTATGGTATCTTTGGCACGATGAACGAGGAAGTCGCCAACCCGCTCTATCCCGACGGCCTGCCGGTCGGCACGCGCGCCGACGTGCACACGGGCCCGGCGCAGCTGCTGACCACGCTGGCGGACGGCGAGGTCCGCGCCTATGACTGCGAGATCGTCAAGCTGAACGACCAGAGCGCTCCCGCAACGCGCTCAATGGTGATCAAAGTGACCGACGAGGAACTTTTGCAGGCCACGGGCGGCATCGTGCAGGGCATGAGCGGCTCGCCCATCGTGCAGGACGGCAAGCTGGTGGGCGCGATCACGCACGTGTTCATCAACGATCCGACGCAGGGCTACGGCGTCTACATCGAATGGATGCTTGACGCCGCCGACCGCGGCGAAACGGGGCATTCCGGTTAACTTCCGAAGAATCGCCCCAACGGGCAGGATTTTGCTAACATGTGTCGAAACAGTCATTTTATGAATGCGGACGGGAGGGGTGTCCCATGGCGGCGCGGGAGAAGACGGCGGTCGTCGCGGATCCTTCCCGCCCCGAGCGCGACCGCCTGCGCGGCATGCTGGGCGAACTCGGCTTTGCCCGCGTCCTTGAGGCAGAAGACGGTCTGGAGGCCATGCGCCTGGTGGAAAGCGCCCTGCCCGACGCGCTGCTCATCAGCGCCACGCTGCGTCCCGGCGACGGCGTATGGCTGGCGCAGGCGGTGATGAAGCGGCCTTTCCCGGTGCGCCCGGGCATCGTGCTGTTGCATCTTCCGGGCCTGCTTTTGCCGCAACGCGCCCGCTTGAGCGCCGCCGGAGCCGCGGTCATCGACCGCCCCGCGCGGCGCGCGGAACTGGAGGCGGCGCTTGCCGAAACGGACGTGGCGAACCGCCGTTTGCCCGAAGCGTTCCGCAAAAGGCGCGACGAACTGCTCGACCGCCTCGGCGTTGTGGGGCACGAGGGCCGCGCCTATCTTGAAACGGCGGTGGGCTACGCCTGGCTGGACGCGAGGCTTTCGCGCAGCCTCACCACCGCGCTTTATCCCCTTGTGGGCCGCCGCCACGGCGTAAGCGCCCGCAAGGTGGAGCAGAGCATGCGCTATGCGATCGAGCTTGCGTGGAAGCGCGGGCGGATCGATGAGCAATACAGCATCTTTCGCGGTACGATAGACGCGCAGCGCGGCAAACCCACCTGTGGGGAGATGATCGCGCAGCTTGCGGATATACTGCGCATGGAGGAGGTTTGACGATGAAGAGAATGAAGCGCGTCGCGCTGATCGTTCTGGATGGCGTCGGTTGCGGCGCGCAGCCGGACGCGAACAAATACGGCGATACGGGCGCGGATACGCTTGGTCACGTCTGGACGCAGGAGAAGCCCAATATCCCCAACCTCACGGAACTTGGCCTGCTCTCCGCCGCCGGCATCTCCACGCCGGATGAGGACGAGCCCATCGGCTGCTTCGGCAGGATGACCGAGCGGGCCGCCGGCAAGGATACGACCACCGGCCATTGGGAGATCGCCGGCCTGACGCTTGAAAAGCCCTTCCCCACGTATCCCAACGGCTTCCCGCCGGAGTTGATCAAGGCCTTTGAGGACGAGATCGGTATGGGCACCATCGGTAACAGGCCCGCCTCGGGCACGCAGATCATCGAAGAACTGGGCGCGGAGCATCTGCGCACGGGCAAATTGATCGTCTATACCTCGGCGGACAGCGTCTTCCAGATCGCAGCGCACGAGGGCATCATCCCCCCGACGGAACTTTGGCACATCTGCCGCATCGCCCGCCGCCTGCTCAAGGGCGAGCACGCCGTGGGGCGCGTCATCGCCCGCCCCTTCGTCGGCGAAGTCGGCCACTTCGTGCGCACGGAGAACCGCCGCGATTTCTCCGTCGACCCCACGGGCACGACGATGCTGGACGCGCTCAAGGGCGAGGGCTACGACGTGCTGGGTGTGGGCAAGATCGAGGACATCTTCAACCACCGCGGCCTGACCTCCTCCAACCACGCCGCCGGAAACGAAGCCTGCGTGGACGCCATCCTCGACTATATGAAGAAGGATCACTGGCGCGGTCTGCTCTTTGCCAATCTGGTGGACACGGACATGCTCTACGGCCACCGCAACGACGTTCCCGGCTTTGCCCGCTGCCTGGAGGCTTTTGACCGACGGCTGCCGGAGATTTTGCGGCTGCTGGGCGAGGACGGCATGCTCATCATCACCGCCGACCATGGCTGCGACCCGGCCTTCCCCACCACCGACCACACGCGCGAATACGTGCCGCTGCTGGTCTGGGGCTTGGGGCTTCAGGAAGGCGTTTCTCTGGGCACGCGCTCCACGTTCGCCGACGTATCCGCCACCGTGCTGGAAGCGCTGGGCGCCAAGGCCCGGTTGGATGGGACATCTTTCTACGACAAGATCGCGCTCGACTAGGCGCTCTCGCGGAGCGGGACGCCCTTCGCCACGGCGAAGCGGCTCCCGCTCCAAAATTTTGACGGTACGGTTATTTTTTTGCGCAAGTCTTTTCCCGATTTTTACGGGTATCGCCCTTTTCGCTGTGGGGAAGAATGTGGTATAATTAAGGAAGGTCCATCAGGACGTTTTCTGACCACCGGCCCGTTTCGAGGGAGAAAGATATGCAACCAGGAAT
>CAMMGP010000028.1 GCA_946496415.1 uncultured Clostridia bacterium
TCCAGCACGCGCTGGCCGTCCGGGCCGGACATGTAGACGCCGGCCACGCGGCCATCCTCCACCAAGAGGCCCTCGGCGGTGGTGCGCTCGCGGAACTCGAAGCCGGGGCGCTTGCTGAGGGTGACGTACATGTCGCGCAGCACGTCGAAGGCGTGCTCCGTGCCCAAATGGCGCACCGGGCAGGGGATGAGCTGTATGTTGTAGCGCGAGCACTCATACATGATCTCGTCCACCTTGGGATCGTTGAGGCCGTGGACGAGCGTGGGCGCGCCGTGCTTGAGATAAATGGAATCGGCGTAGGCGATGAGGTCGCGCACCTCCTGCCGGGGCAGGTAATCGACGATGTGGCCGCCCACTTCCTCGGAGAGGGAGAGTTTGCCATCGGAGAACGCGCCCGCGCCGGCCCAGCCGCTCATGATGTTGCAGGGGTCGCAGTGGACGCAGCGGTGCAGCTTGCGCGCCGGGCAGGCGCGACGGTCGATGTGCAGGCCGGAGTCGATGAGCAGAAGCCTGGCCTCGGGCATTTTTTCCGTCAACTCCAGAGCGGTGAAGATGCCCGCCGGGCCGGCGCCGACGACGATCACGTCATAGATGTGCGACATGGTGAACCTCCTTCGCGGCATAGCAAAGCGCCATTCCCGGCCGACAGCGGCGGGGATGGCCCTTCAGTGTACTTCGTTAGACCTTGGAGATTATACCAGACGGGAATGGGAAAGTCAAGGGCGGCGGGGAAATTTTGCGCAATGGGCGTTCAACCTTCGTCGTTTGCCCCGGACGCCAGTATCTTCCGGCAGTTTTCCCGCAATTCGGGAATATCCTCCCGGATCGTCTGCCAGGTGATGCGCGCGCTGACGTTTCCGTAGGCATGGGCAAAGAGGTTGCGCGTCGCCCGAATGCTGCGCCACGGGATATTGGGATGGGCGGCGGTCAGTTCCCCGCTCAGCTTCCCCACCAGTTCGCCGATCTGCAAAATGCACATGCAGCAGGCGTTGCGATAAACATGGTCCGCGCAATAGGTTTCAAAGTCCGCGCCAAAGCGCGCCACCGTCTGTTCGATCTGCTGGCAATAGTCCCCGATCCTTTGCAGAATGGCTTTATCCCTGTCCTTCAGCATACAAAAGCACCTCGTCGCGTGCGATGGCGCGCAGAAAGTCCCGGTCATCGATATCCGAGGTGACGACGTCCACGGGGATGTTCAGCCTCTCCTCCAGCGTCTGCCGGAAGTCCGCCAGCGCAAAAAGCGAGCGGATGGCTCCCGCCTCGATGCGCAGATCGAGGTCGCTTTCGCCGCTTGCCTGTCCGCGGCCATAGGAGCCAAAGGCATAGACGCTGCGCACGCCAAAATCCTTCGCCACGGGCGCGACCAGCGCGCGCAGTTGTTCCAGATCGTAAAGCCGTGCCACGTGCATCGCCTCCCATCTCTATTATACATTATACGCGATGGCGCGGCCTTTGGCAACCGCCGTCTTTTGCCTCCCCCGCGCGCATACAATGGACGCGAGAGGGGGCTTTCGCATGCAGCAGCCGACCGCCGTGCGCCACACCGTCAACCTCACCGGGCGCGAGCGCGCCGTCATCACCGGCGTTTCCGACGTGGACTGCTTCAACGAGCAGCTGGTGGTGCTTTTGACCGACGCCGGGCAGATGACCGTCACCGGCGCGGGCCTGCACGTGGAGAATCTCGACCTCAAAAACGGCCAGCTCGTGATCGAGGGCGAGATCGCCGCCATCGAATACAGCGGCAAAATCCGCCGCGAGGGCGGCGTATTTTCCCGGATCTTCCGCTAGATGGGAGGAAGGACCATGCTCTTTGCCACCGTCGGTCAGTGGAAGGTGTTCCTCGCCATGATGGTCGCCGGCTTGCTGGCAGGCGGCGTTTACGATCTGCTGGCGGCGTTGCGGCATCTGTTGCGCGCGGGGCCGCTGATCTCCCTCGCCGCCGATCTCGCCTTCGGGCTGCTCAGCGCGCTTTTGCTCGGGGGCATGCTCACCTTTGCCTGCTATGGCGAGGCGCGCTTTTTTCCCTTCCTCGGCGCGGGCGCGGGAATGCTGCTCTACGCGCTGGGGCCGCATCGCCTCTTTTGCACGCTTTGCCGTCAAATTGTGCGCAAAATTCGACAGGCGCTGCGCCGTATCGCCAAATTTCGTCTTGTTAAAGTCATTTTTCGTTAAAGGAAAGCGCTCTCCCCCGTCGAATCATTAACAATATGTTCGGATGAGGAGGGCGTTGCATGATGCGCAGAAAGATCCACGCGCGGCCGCGTTTTTGGCTGTTGCTCTCCCTGACGGCGGCGCTGGTGTTTTCCGTCAGCCTGCTGGTGACGCACAGTCGCCTGGACGCCGCCAGCGCGCAGGTGTCGGCGCTGACTGAGCAACGCGACCAGCTGGTGCGCGAGATCGGCGAACTGCAGGAAGAGATCGACTTTGTGCAGACAGACGCCTATGTGGAGCGCGCCGCCCGCGACGAACTGGGCCTGATCATGCCCGGCGAAGTGCGCTACGTCAACGCCGCTTCGTAGATATGCAAAGACAGGGCCGCCCGGCAATAGCGTCGGGCGGCTTTTTGCGTCGCTTACAGACTGTTGTACTCCTCGTCCGTTACCGGCTCGAGCCATTCGTTGGAGGCGTCCTCGCCGGGCACGTCGAAGGCGATGTGGGCAAACCAACTGTCCTTCTTTGCGCCGTGCCAGTGCTTGACGCCGGCAGGGATGTAGACGACCGCGCCGGGCGCGAGGCTCTGCGCCGCCTTGCCCGCTTCCTGATACCAGCCCTCGCCCGCGGTGCAGATGAGCATCTGCCCGCCGCCCCTGCCGGCGTGATGGATGTGCCAGTTGTTGCGGCAACCGGGTTCAAAGGTGACGTTGCTCATGGCGATGGGGCACTCCCCCGCCTTTGTCAGCGGGTTCAGGAAGGAATGGCCGGCGAAATAGCGCGCGTAGGCGTCGTTGGGCTGACCCTTGCCGAAGATATTGGCCGCTGCGAACTGCTTTTCGTCCGTGTATTTCATGGAAAATCCTCCTGCGTTCAGTCGTGTATCTTCCAGCCGTTGAGGAAGCGCGCCGTCTCGGCGCTGCCGTGGTCAATGATCTCGCTGCGACCGAGGTCAAGGGCGGCGATGGCGGCCATGTCCCCGTCGGTGAGGGCAAAATCCCAAATGGCGAAATTCTCCGCCATGCGCTCCCTGTGCGTGGATTTGGGAATGATCACCACGCCGCGCTGCGCGTTCCAGCGCAGCGCCACCTGCGCGGCGGTCTTGCCGTACTTTTCTCCGATCTTTGCCAGCACCGGGTGGGTGAAGATGCCGTGCCTGCCCTCCGCCAGCGGGCCCCACGCCTCCGCCTGCACGCCGAGAGCCTTCATGTTCTCAATAGCCCCGCCCTGCGCGAAGAAGGGGTGCAGTTCCACCTGATCGACCATGGGCGCGACGCGCGCGTTGAGACAAAGGTCGGTGAGACGATCCGGATAGAAGTTGCACACGCCAATGGCGCGGGCGCGGCCAGCCTCGTAGAGCTCCTCCATCGCCCGCCAGGCGGCGTAGTAATCGTTCATCGGCTGGTGGATGAGGTAGAGGTCTACGTAGTCAAGGCCCAGTTTGTCCAGCGAGGTCTGGAACGCGGCCCTGGCGCTCTCATAGCCGGCGTCCTGTATCCACAACTTGGTGGTGACGAACAACTCCTCGCGGGGAATGCCGCTTTTGCGGATGGCCGCGCCCACGGCCTCCTCATTGAAGTAGGCGGCAGCGGTGTCGATGAGGCGATAGCCCACCTCCAGCGCCTCGCTGACCGCGCGCTCGCACACAGCGGCTTCCGGCACCTGAAAAACGCCGAAACCCTCCAAGGGCATCTTCACGCCGTTGCGCAGAGTGACATATTCCATGTTTCTTTCCTCCTTTTCGCGTTTACGCAAAGCATTTCCTTATGCTATAATGGTGGGGAATGGTTTCCCTTCTCCCAGAGGATAGCGCATTTTAGGCGCTTTGTACACTACACGTTTTTTATGGAGCATAAATAAACGCTTATGCTGAAAGGAGGCGCGCGCATGGATATATACGCGCTGGAAGCCTTCAAGGTGATCGCCGAAACCGGCTCGTTGACGCGGGCGGCGGAACGGCTTCACGTTTCGCAGCCGGCGATGAGCGCGGCGCTGAAAAAGTTCGAGGCCGAACTGGGCGCGCCGCTGTTCGACCGCGAGGCCAACCGCATCCGCCTCAACGCCGCTGGCGAAGCGGCGCTGGAGCGCGTGAACGCCATCCTCCGCGCGGTGGAAAAACTGCGCGAGGACGTGCGCCGCGCAGCGGGACAGGGGCAGACGCTCTCTATCGCCTTTTGCGATCCGGGCGTGCGCTGGTTCAGCGCCCCGCGCTTTGCCGTGGCGCGGCCGGACATAGACGTGCGCGACGACCTCTACGAGGGCGACGAGGCCGCGCGCCTGCTGAAGGAACGCGTCTACGACCTGATGGTCACGCCCGCACCGCTCGCGGACGACCGCATCCTCAGCCGGCCCTTTTTGCGCGACCGCGTGTTCCTCTCCGTGCCGGAGGACAATCCTCTGGCGCAAAAGCGCAGCCTCTCCTTGCGCGACATCCCCGCCCAACCGTTCCTCTACCCACAGATCGGCGGCTACTTCCTGACACGAATGGAGCAGATTATCGCTGGGGAGGGTCTGCCCATCACACTGGTGAAGAACAACTACAACGTCACCCAGCACCTCATCCGCACCACCAACTTCCTCGCCGCCATCTCCACGCTCTCCAGCGACCTGCGCAACGACGGGGAGCACCGCGTGCGCATTCCCCTGACCGACCCGGAATTGAATGTGCTCTACTACCTCTCCTTCCTCAAAGCCGAGCGGGAGAAAGTCCGGCCCTTTTTGCAGTGGGCGAAGGCGTGCGAAGCGCCTGAATAAAAAAAGCCCCCGCAGGCGCGGGGAACTTTTCTTTCATCACGCCCTGCGGGAGCGCACCATCAGCGGAACGATGGCGATGAGCAGCAGGCAGCCGACCCAGACAGAACGGACGTTCCACAAGGTCGAGAGCCAGGCGCTGGCAAACGCACCCACGGCGAAGGAACCGATGATCATCAAATAGCGCGCGCAGGTGGCGCCGGCCTTGCGGTCGCGCTGGCCGATGAAGGCGGAGAAGTACTCCGCCGCCGTGCGCAGGTTGCCGGTGCAGAAGATGCTGGCGTAAGACAGGCCGCGCGCCTCGCGGAACACCTCGTACTGCACGGCGGTGGTGAACGTAACCATGATGTTTACCACCGTATCGCCCGCGCCCTGCGGGATGAAGCCGACGATGAACAAAAGCGCGAACTCAAGGGCGAAGATCAGCATCTCCACGCGCGCCCAGCGCAGCTTGAAGCGGCGGCTGCGCAAAAGCGCGGCAAAGACCGTGCCGAAGAAGAAGGGGAGGATGGGGATGGGATAGTACAGCGCCTTGGCCGTGTTGCCGCGGAAGAAGTTGATCATCATCAGGGCGATGTTCGACGTCTGCCCGTTGCAGAACACGTTGCCGCGCAGCGTGTAGGTGTAGGCCTCCAGATAGCCGGCCAGCATGGACATGATGATGCCCACGGCGAACGTCTGATGCCACGGCAGTATCTGCGCGCCCTCCTCGGCCTTCGCTTTGCGAAACATCGGCAGGACCTCCTTAAAATTCCTCATCATTATAGGCGCATATCTTTTGGGGTGTCAAGCGAAACAAAGTTATCGTTGCTTTCAAAATTCGGCACAATCCGCCAAAACAGAACAAACGGGACCTCATATGAGGCCCCGCCGATCGACGGTGGAGGGGTTGGGGAATGGGATGAGGGATAATCCACCGTTGACAACTTATTTTAGCGCATTTTTGTGGCGCCCATACGACCATCTTGTTTCATTTTTATGAAAAATAATTGCAAAAATGTTATGTTGCATATTTTCCCGTTCGGAAGTATAATAGGAAAGGTATACAACGAACGATTATACGGAGGGAAACGCATGAAGATCGATCAGGCTTATTTTGACGCCGTCATCGACCGCGCGGGCACGGCCTGCGAAAAATGGGATGGCCGCAAGGAAGTCTTTGGCCGCGAAGACGTCATTCCCCTCTGGGTGGCGGACATGGACTTTGCCTGCTCCCCGGCCATCGTCGAAGCGCTCAAGACGCGCGCCGCCCACCCCATCTACGGCTATACGCAGGATGACGCGGAAAACCGGCGGGCGGAGGTAAACTTCCTCAAGCGCCGCTTTGGCCTGGCGGTGGAACCGGAATGGATCCTTTCCAGCCCCAGCGTGGTAGACAGCATGCTCTTTTCCCTTTACGCGCTGACCGCCCCGGACGAGCGCGTGCTCATCCAGCCGCCAGTATACGGTCCCTTCCGCGAGACGATCCTGCGCGCCGGCCGCGCCGTGGCCGAGAGCCCGCTGGTGGAAACCGCCGAGGGCTGGAAGATGGACTTTGGCTCTCTGGAAGCGGCGTTCCAAAGCGGCATACGCTGCATGTTCCTCTGCAGCCCCCACAACCCCGTAGGCCGCGTGTGGACGCGCGCGGAGCTGGAAACGCTCGCGGAACTGGCCAGGGCCTACAACGTGCGCGTCATCGCCGATGAGATCCACGCCGCTTTCACCTTCGCCCCGCATGCGCACACGCCGGTATTGTCCCTTTTGCCGGACGCGGTGATGCTCACCTCCGCCACCAAGGCCTTCAACGTCGCCGGGCTGCGGCAGTCCTCCATCATCGTCGCCGACGAAAAGGCGCGCGAGGCGCTGAAAAAGGAGATGCACCTGGTCAACGCCGACCACCCCAACCTCTTCGCCATGGTCGCCCAGCGCGCCTCTTACGAGGGCGGCGACGAATGGCTGGACGGCTGCGTGGATTACATCCGCGAGAACCGCGACCTGGCCTACGCCTTCTTCGCCGAGCGCCTGCCGGAAGTGGGACTGCATCCGCTGGAGGGCACCTATCTCATGTGGCTGGATATGCGCAAGACGGGCGTCGAGCACGAAACGCTCTTCCGCCGGCTCATCGACGTGGGCGGCGTGGGGCTCAACACGGGCCTGTTCTTCGGCGAGCAGGGCCGGGGCTTTTTCCGCCTCAACCTGGCCACGCAGCGCGCAAACGTGCAGGCGGGGCTGGAAGGCATCGAGCGCGCCCTGCGCTCCTGAGCGCGCCCTTGCCAAAATACCGGGCGCGCGCCTGAACCGTCACCATCCCCGGGCGGGGCAATCCGTTTCCCGCCCGGGCGTTCCAAGACTTAGGAGGCCAGACCCTTGTTCGGACACAAGCACGAGAAAAAGCGCATGATCGCGCTCGACGCGGAACTGGACGGCATGCGCCCCAGCCGCATCATCCAACTTTCCTACCTCATCATCGACGGCCGCCGCATCCGGGGGAAGAACTTCTACTTTTCCGTGGATGCCATCAACCGCCACGCCCGCAAGGTGCACGGGCTGGGCGTGGGGCAGCTGCGCCGCCTCTCGGGCGGCGACCTCTTCGCCCACCACGCCGACGAGATCTACCGCGATTTTGAAGAATGCGGCATGGTCATCGGCCACGACGTGGCCGGCGACATGCGCTATCTGCGCGACGAATTCGCCCGCATCGGCGTGAAATTCCCCGATATCCCCCGCTTCTGCACGTTGCAGCACTATACGAAAGAGGCCAACATACCCCTCAAGCAGAACCCCAGCAAACTGAAGCCCCCGCGCCTTGAGGAACTGATGAAGCACTTTGGCATCACCCCGGAACTGGTCACCCGCAAGTGCCGCAAGTGGTTCGGCGGCGGCGATCACTACCACGACGCCCGCTTCGACGCCGCCGCGGCCTATCTGTGCATGGTGGTCGGCGAGGAGATGGGCTGAGATTTAACGCGCCATATACGCCCTGCCGGCCAGAAATTCGCGCGGGGCTTGTATGATATTCTCGGGAAAATAGATCGACAGGAGGGATTCCCCATGAAAAAACTGCTCGTTTTGCTGCTGGCGCTCCTGCTGTGCCTGCCGGCCTTCGCCGAAGAGGGCGCGGGCATCACGCTGACCCCGGCGGGCAACTTCAGCCCCTACGCCGACTTTGAGGACGACTGCGCCCGCGTCATCGATACCGGCGATACCGGCCTGGAAGGCGTGTTTGACATCCAGGGCAACGCGATCATCCCCTGCGAATACGGCAGCGTCAGCGACTACGGCGTTTGCAGCTACTACACCGTGCAGAACGAAAACGGCACCAACGTACTCGGCGCGCTGAATGCCGCGGGCGAACTGGTGGTGCCCATGGAGTACGGCGATATCGACTTCCTTTCCGAGAAGTGGGCCATGGCCGTGAAACTCGAAGTAACCGACGCCGAGCCCTACGACTATCAGGCGCTCTTTGGCGACGAGAACTACATCGTCACCGCCTATGACTTTTACGATCTTGAAAACGCCGCCCCGGCGGGCACGCTGGAGCGCGAAGCCGTCAACAGCGCCAAGGCCTATGGCGACTACATCTTCGTTGAGGACCGCGACGGCGTGGTGACGATCTACGATTCCACGCTCGCCGCCGTGGGCAATGCCGAATCCCTCTACGAGGCCTATGGCGACAGCGACGATGGCGCCGTCTTCCTGCCCACGGGCGACGTGGTCGCGCCCGGCTATGGCTTCAGTTCCGACCTCGGCTCCGGCCGCCTCGCCGTCTACGATGAAAACTACGACGACGGCATCGTCGACCTCGAGGGCAACATGCTCGTGCCCTGCGGCGAATACGACTACATCTACGAATACGACTTAAACGGCTACGCCCGCGTGGAAAAGGACGGCCTGTACGGCCTCATCGATCTGGACGGCAACCTCGTGGTGCCCTGCGAGTACGACGGCTTTGAGTCGCTCAACTACGGCGGCGACTACGTCTACGGCCTGAACGGCTACGCCTGCGTGGAGAAGGCCGGCAAGTTCGGCTACGTCTCCCTCGAGACCGGCGAGGTCACCTGCCCCGTCAACTACGCCGCCCCCACCATCATCGGCCTGAGCATGATCGTGCCGGACATCACCGGCGAATTGTACATCATAGCCGCCGACGGCACCGCCACGCCCACCACCTATGCCGAGTTCTACGAGTACCCCTCCGGCGACGGTACGCTTCTGAAGGCCAAGACCGCCGAGGAAATGTGGGGCCTTGTCGACTGGCACGGCAACGTGGTGCTCGATTTCACCTTTGACTACGCCTCCGCCATGCTCATCTCCGCGGACGCCACGGCGATGCTGGTGGACACCGAGGAAGGCATGGCCGGCT
>CAMMGP010000029.1 GCA_946496415.1 uncultured Clostridia bacterium
GCGCGGCGCGAAAACGAAGGAAACCATGCCCATTCTTGCCGGGCATGGTTTCCGGGCGCTTTCAACGCGGCAGCGCTGGCCGCCGGCACAAGCCGGCTTAGCCGATGATGAGGCTCTCGCCCGTCATTTCCCTGGGCTGGGGCAGCTTCATCAGCGTCAGCATCGTCGGGCAGAGGTCGCAGAGGCGGCCGCCCTTGCGCAGTTCGTACTTGGGGTGTTCGGGATCGACCACGATCACCGGCACCGGGTTGGTGGTGTGCGCGGTGAACGCGCCGCCGTGCACGGGGTCGAGCATCTGGTCGGCGTTGCCGTGGTCGGCGGTAATGATGCACTTGCCGCCGTGCTTGACGATCTCGTCCACCACGCGGCCGGTGCACTCGTCCACGGTCTTGACGGCCTTGATCGCCGCTTCCATCACGCCCGTGTGGCCAACCATGTCGCAGTTGGCGAAGTTGAGGATGATGACGTCGTACTTCTCCTCGTCGATGCACTTGATGACCGCGTCGGTCACTTCATAGGCGCTCATCTCGGGCTTTAAGTCAAACGTCGGCACCTCCTCGGCGGGCGGGGAGGGGATGAGGATGCGGTCCTCGCCGGGGAAGACGCGCTCCTCGCCGCCGTTGAAGAAGAACGTCACGTGGGCGTACTTCTGCGTCTCGGCGATGCGCAACTGCGTCTTGCCCATCTTGGAAAGGTACTCGCCCATCGTCATGTGCAAAGACTCCGGCGGATAGGCGACGAGCACGTTGGGCATCGTCGCGTCGTACTGCGTCATGCACACATACTTAAGCGGGAAGAAGCCGTTCTTGCGATGAAAACCCTTGAAGTCGGGGTCGACGAAGGCGCGGGTGATCTCGCGGGCGCGGTCGGGGCGGAAGTTGAAGAACACCACCGAATCATTGGCCTTGACCACGCCGTCTTTGTCGATGACGGTGGGCAGCACGAACTCGTCGGTCAGGTGCTTGCCCGTCTCGTCCACCACCTGATAGGAATCCCTGATGGCCTGCACGGGGTCGGAGGCCTGAATGCCCTGGCCAAAGACCATGGCGTCGTAGGCCTGCTCAATGCGCTCCCAGGCGTTGTCGCGATCCATGGCGTAGAGGCGGCCCATGACGGTGGCGATCTTGCCCACGCCGATCTCGTTCATCTTCGCCACCAGTTCCTGTACATACTCCCAGCCGGAGTCCGGCGGCACGTCGCGGCCGTCGAGGAAGCAGTGGACGTAGACCTTGGAAAGCCCGTGGCGCTTGGCCATCTCCAGAAGCCCGTAGAGGTGATCGGTGTGCGAATGCACGCCGCCGGGGGAGACAAGGCCCATCAGGTGCAGGGCGGAATCGTGCTGTTTGCAGTTTTCCATCGCGGCAAGCAGCGCCTTGTTTTCAAAGAAGACGCCGTCCTCGATGTCCTTGGTGATCTTCACCAGCATCTGGTAGACCACGCGGCCGGCGCCGATGTTGGTGTGGCCCACTTCGCTGTTGCCCATCTGCCCGTCCGGCAGGCCCACGTCCAGCCCGGAAGCGCCGATGGCGGTGGAGCAGTATTCCGCCTTGAGGCGGTCGATGTTGGGCGTGCCCGCGGCGAGTATGGCGTTGGACTTGGGGTCGCTGCCGCCGATGCCGAAGCCGTCCAGGATGAGAAGCGCGGTGACAGCCATCAGAAGTTCACCACCTGCGCGAAGTCCTCAGCCTTCAGGGACGCGCCGCCGATGAGGCCGCCGTCGATCTCCGGCTGCGCCATCAGGCCCTTGACGTTGGAGCCCTTCATGCTGCCGCCGTACTGGATGCGCACCTTCTGGGCAACGTCGTCGCCGTACACCTCGGCGATGGCCTTGCGGATGACGCCGATGGTTTCGTTGGCCTGCTCGTCGGTGGCTGTGAGGCCGGTGCCGATGGCCCACACGGGCTCGTAGGCGATGACCACGTGATTAAGTTCCTCGGCGGTGAGGCCCTTGAGCGCCATCTTCGTCTGATAGGCGACGATGATGTCGGTGTAGCCGTCCACGCGCTCGTCCTTCATCTCGCCCACGCAGATGATGGCGGTGAGGCCGGCCTTGACGGCGGCGGTGGCGCGCAGGTTGACGGTCTTGTCGGTTTCGCCGAAGTACTGGCGGCGCTCGGAATGGCCGACGATGACGTACTCGCAACCCACGGCCTTGAGCATATCGGCGGACAGCTCGCCGGTGTAGGCGCCCTTCTCGGCAAAGTGCACGTTCTGCGCGCCCAGCTTGATGTTGGTGCCCTTGATGACTTCAGCCACGGCGGGGAGACACACGGCGGTGGGGCAGACCACCACGTCGCACTTGGCGTCCTTGACCAGCGGGATCAGGCCCTTGACCAGTTCCACGGCCTCGGCGGGGGTCTTGTTCATCTTCCAGTTGCCGGCGATGATGGGTTTACGCATGGTTGGTATCCTCCTAAGTTCTCAGTAAATTATGGTTCGTTTACCGGAATGACCCGGTAGAGACGACGGCGTTGTATGACGAGGCAGCAGGGCAGCCAGATAAGCAGCATGGCGGCAAAGCCGGCGGCGATCAGCCCCAGCCCCTTGAGCAGGCTGGGAAGACTCGTCCAGCCGCCCTCCGGGGCCATGCGCAGCATGAAAAACAGGCAGAGGATCAGCGGGATGGCCGGGATCGGCCCGGAGAGCCAGCGCCCTATGCCTTTATCAAACTCCACGCGCACCTTCTGCCCGCACACGGGGCAGGCGACCACCCGCTCGTCGCGGAAGGTCAGCATGCGCTTCAGGAGCGTCTTAAAGTCCAAGGGATGTTCGCAGGCCAAGGCTGTCTCCTCCTGTATCCGCGCCTGTACACGCTCCATGGCGACCCCTCCGAAACGGGGGGATCGCCATGCGGGTCGCGTATGTTTGGAAAATTACTTGTCGTTGAGCGCCGCGACGCCGGGCAGCGTCTTGCCCTCGAGGAACTCGAGAGACGCGCCGCCGCCGGTGGAGATGTGGCTCATCTTGCTGGCCAGGCCCATCTGGGCCACGGCCGCCGCGCTGTCGCCGCCGCCGATGATGGTGGTGGCGTCAGACTCGGCCATGGCCGTGGCGATGGCCAAGGTGCCCTTGGCGAAGTTCGGCATCTCGAACACGCCCATGGGGCCGTTCCAGACCACCGTCTTGGCGGCCTTGATCTCCTTGGAGAACAGTTCGACGGTCTTGGGGCCGATATCCAGGCCTTCCCAACCCTCGGGGATCTTGCCGGACTCGCAGACCATCTGCTCGGTGTCGTTGTTAAACTCCTTGCCGCAGACGTTGTCCACGGGCAGAAGCAGCTTCACGCCCTTGGCCTTGGCCTTGTCCAGCAGTTCCAGCGCGAGGCCGAGGCGCTCCTCGTCGCAGAGGGAATTGCCGATCTGGCCGCCGGTGGCCTTCATGAAGGTGTAGGCCATGCCGCCGCCGATGAGCAGGGTGTCGACCTTTTCGATCAGGTTGGTGATGACGCCGATCTTGTCCTTGACCTTGGCGCCGCCGAGGATGGCCACGAAGGGGCGCTCGGGGTTGGTGACAGCCTTGCCGAGGAAGTTCAGCTCCTTGCCGATGAGGAAGCCGGCCACGGCGGGCAGATACTCGGCCACGCCCGCGGTGGAGGCGTGCGCGCGGTGCACGGTGCCGAAAGCGTCGGAGACGTAGATGTCGGCCATGGAGGCCAGTTCCTTGGCGAACGCCGGATCGTTCTTCTCCTCCTCGGCGTGGAAGCGGACGTTCTCCAGCAGCACGGCCTGACCGGGCTTCACTTCAGCGGCCAGCTTCTTGGCGTCCGGGCCGATGACGTCCTTGGCCAGCTTCACTTCAAAGCCCAGCTTTTCAGAGAGGCGCTTGGCCACGGGCGCGAGGGAATACTTCATGTTGAACTCGCCCTTGGGGCGGCCCAGATGCGAGCAGAGGATGACGGCGGCCTTGTGCTCGAGCAGGTATTTGATCGTCGGAAGCGCGGCGTTGATGCGCGTTTCGTCGGTGATGTTCTTGTTCTCGTCCAGGGGCACGTTGAAGTCGCAACGGACCAGTACTTTCTTGCCGGAAACGTCGATGTCTTCGATCGTCTTCTTGTTGAAGCTCATGGTGAACACTCCTCCTTATCCTTTATACAAGGTTACAGGCTTATTTTACCACATTTGCGATAGGATTAAAAGTGAAATTTCCGCTATATCTTGCGATTTTTCGCCGCGAAAAGCCGCCGGCGCATGCAAAACGAAACACAGAACGCTGCGCGAATTAACGTTTGGGTGGTATAATGCCGCCGGTAAAGGGGGGAGCAGCGCCATGGCTGACGCCATCATTGAGGTAAAAGATGTAGAGTTTCGCTACGAGGGCGCGGAGGAAGAAGCCGTCGCCGGCGTGAGCCTGCGCGTGGAACGCGGCGAGTTTGTGGCCGTGCTGGGCCGCAACGGCAGCGGCAAATCGACGCTTGCCAAGCTGCTCAACGCCCTCAACATTCCCCAGAAGGGCGAGATCTGGATCGACGGCGTCGCCGCCCACGAAGAGGCAAACAGCCTCGAAGTGCGCAAAAAGTGCGGCATGGTCTTCCAGAATCCGGATAACCAGATCGTCGCCACCGTCGTTGAGGAGGATTGCGCCTTCGGTCTGGAAAACCTCGGCGTGCCGCCCGAGGAGATCCGCCGCCGCGTGGATGAAGCCCTGCGCGTCGTGGGCATGCGGGACTATGCCGAGGCCGCGCCGCACATGCTCTCCGGCGGCCAGAAGCAGCGCGTGGCCATCGCCGGCGTGCTGGCCATGCGGCCGAAGATCATCGTCTTTGACGAATCCACCGCCATGCTCGACCCCTCCGGGCGGCGCGAGGTGTTTTCCGTGGCGGAGGAACTCAACCGCCGCGATGGCATCACCATTGTCTGGATCACGCATTTTATGGACGAGGCCCTGCGCGCCGGCCGCCTGCTGGTGATGGACGCGGGAACCGTCGCCCTCGAGGGCGCGCCCCGCGATGTGTTTCAAAAGACGGAAGAGATTCGCAAAATGGGTCTGGACGTACCGCCCATGGCGCAGCTGGCGGCGCAGCTGCGCGCGGACGGCGTCCCCCTGCGCGCGGACATTATGACCGTGGAAGAAATGGCGGTGGAACTGTGTCGATCGAAATTCGGGGCCTGACCCATATCTATATGCCGGGCACGCCCTTTGAGACGCGCGCGCTCGACGACGTTTCCCTCACCATCCGCGACGGCGACTTCGTCGGCGTCATCGGCCACACCGGCAGCGGCAAATCCACGCTCATCGCCCACCTCAACGCCCTCATCCGCCCCGAGCCGGGCCACGTGTTCGTCGGCGGCGTGGACGTGGGGGAGAAGGGCCAGAGCCTCATCGAGATCCGCCGCGAGGTGGGGCTGGTGTTCCAGTACCCTGAATACCAACTCTTTGAGGAAACCGTGGAAAAGGACGTGGGCTTTGGCCCGCGCAACCTCGGCCTCGACGAAGAGACGGTGAAGACGCGCGTGCGCGAGGCGCTTTCCCAGGTCGGCCTCGGCGAGGAGATTCTGGAAAAATCGCCCTTTGAACTCTCCGGCGGGCAGCAGCAGCGCGTGGCCATCGCCGGCGTGCTGGCGATGAAGCCGGGCACGCTGGTGCTCGACGAGCCGGCGGCCGGCCTCGGCCCCGCCGGGCCCGAGGGACTTTTGACGCTCATCCAGGGCATCCACGAAAGCGGCGTTACCGTGGTCATGGTCACCCATTCCATGGACGACGCGGCTCGCTTTTGCGACCGCCTGATCGTTTTGAACCACGGCCGCGTGGCTTTCGACGCGGTTCCCGGCGAGGTCTTCCGCCACGAGGCGGAACTGCGCGGCATGGGGCTGGACGTGCCCGAGTGCGTCAAGCTGGTCAGGGCGCTCAAGGAGCGCGGCATGGACCTCGGCGAGGGCCTCTACCGCATGGAAGACGTGCGCGCGGCCATCGAACGGGAGGTGGGGAAATGCTGAAAAACATCACCATCGGCCAGTACTTCCCCGGCAACTCCTTCGTCCACCGCCTCGACCCGCGCACGAAGCTGCTGTTGACCCTCGGCCTCATCGTCGTGGTCTTTCTCTCGCAGGGCTTCCTCGGCTTCGCGGCCGTGTTTGGCTATGTGCTGCTGGCGGCGCGCATGTCGAAGATCCATCTGCGCTTCCTCGTGCGCGGCCTCAAGCCCGTGGCCTACATCGTGCTGATCACCTTTTTGCTCAACATCTTCTTCCAGAGCGAGGGCACGCCGCTGTTTTCCTGGAAGTTCATCACCGTGACGGACATGGGCCTGCGGCGCGCGGCCTTTCTCGCCGTGCGGCTGGTGCTGCTCATCACCGCCTCGCAGCTTCTGACGCTCACCACCTCGGCCATTTCCCTGACCGACGGCATGGAAAGCCTGATGCGCCCATTGACGCGCCTGCGCTTTCCCGCCCACGAGATCGCCATGATGATGTCCATCGCCCTGCGCTTCATCCCCACGCTGATGGAAGAGGCGGACAAGATCATGAAGGCGCAGATGGCGCGCGGCGCGGACTTTGAATCCGGCAATCTCTTCCGCCGCGCCAAGGCGATGGTGCCGCTGCTGGTGCCTCTGTTCGTCAGCGCCTTCCGCCGCGCGGACGAACTGGCCATGGCCATGGAGGCGCGCTGCTACCACGGCGGCGAGGGCCGCACGCGCATGCGCCAGTTAAAGTACGGCAAAAATGACGGCATCGCCGGCCTTTCGCTGCTCGCGCTCGTGGCGGTGATCGTGCTGTTCAACATCCTGGGGGTGTTCTGATGCGCATACTGCTCACCCTCGAATACGACGGCACGGCTTACGCCGGCTGGCAGCGGCAGGAGAATGCCCTCGCCGTGCAGCAGGTGGTGGAGGAGGCCGTGTCCAAACTGGTGGGGGCAAGGACGGTGCTCTTTGGCGCCAGCCGCACGGACGCGGGCGTCCACGCCCTCGGCCAGCGCGCCCACTTCGACACTGCCAGCCGCATCCCCCCGGACAAGTACGCCTACGCCCTCAACACCATGCTGCCCCGCGACATCCGCGTGCGCGAAAGCCGCGCCGTGCCGGACGATTTCCACGCCCGCTTCTCCGCCGTGGGCAAGCGCTACCGCTATCAAATTTACGCCGCCCCCCACGCCGGGGCGCTCAACCGCAACACCCACGCCCACGTCATCTATCCGCTGGACGCGGAAAAGATGCGCGCGGAACTTTCCGCCCTGCTCGGCGAGCACGACTTTGCCGCTTTCGCCGCCAGCGGCAGCGTGGTCAAGGACACGGTGCGCACGATCACCCGCGCCGAACTTCTCGGCGATGGCCCGGAATACGCGCTCTTTCTCGAAGGCACGGGCTTTTTGTACAACATGGTGCGCATCATCGCCGGCACGCTCATCGGCGTGGGCACGGGCAAACTGGAGCCGGGTGCGTTTTCCCGCGCGCTTATCTCCAAGAGCCGGCTCGACCTGGGCGTCACCGCCCCCGCGCACGGCCTTACGCTGATGGAGGTGTTTTATGATGCAGGCGATTATCTTTGACTTCAACGGCACCATGTTCCTCGACACGGATAAACAGCGACGCTCGTGGAACGAACTGTTTGAAAAGTGCATCGGCCGCCCCCTGACGAACGAGGAATTCGTGCGATACGCCTGCGGGCCGGAATCCGCGGCAGTGCTGCGCCACTTCTACCGCGCCGACCTTGACGACGCGCAGGTCGCCGCGCTCACCGAGGAAAAAGAGGTCATCTACCGCCACCTCTGCCGCGAGGATGCGGAGCGCTTCCGCCTCGCCGACGGTCTGCCGGAGGCGCTCGATCGCCTGCAGGCCCGGGGCGTGCCCATGGCCATCGCCACCGGCGCGGGGCGCGGCAATCTGGACTTTTACCGCGAGGCATTTCATCTCGAGCGCTGGTTTGACATGGAGCGCATCGTCTATGATGATGGCGAACTTCCCGGCAAACCCGCTCCGGACGTATACCTGCGCGCCTGTGAGCGCCTGCACATGCCGCCGCGGGAGTGCGTGGTGGTGGAGGATGCCTTTGCCGGCATCGCCGCCGCCCAAAATGCCGGCGTGGGCGCCATCGTCGCCATCACTGCCACCAATCCGGCCGGAGCGTTGGAAAAACTGCCCGGCGTCAAGGCGGTCATCGACGATTATCGCGATTTTGTGTCCGTTTTTGACAGCCTGGCGTGAACCGCGCGGCCCGTCCGCGCGTCTCATAAAAGAATGATCGAATTTGGGAGGATGCCTATGCTTGCACACGACCGGAGGCATGCCTTCGGGCCATGGGTGTTCGCGGCCGCGGCCGCGTACTTCCTGCTGCACCTGTACAACATACTCTACATGCTGAATGAACCGGAGAATCCGGCCATCCTCATCTGGCGCTTTTCCGGTTCCATGGGACTGGTTCCGGACGCCATGCCGCTGATCGCGGCCCTGCCCGCGGCGGCGGCCTTCGCCGTGGACCTAAACAGCGGCTTTGCCGTGCCCGCCGTTTTGCGCTCCGGCACGCGGCGCTACCTGCGCTCCAAACTGCTGGCGGCCTGCATCGGCGGCGGCCTCGCGCCCTTCCTCGGGCGGCTGCTCTTTGTCGGCCTTCTGCATGTCCTCTATCGCGGCGACGTCGCCATGGCCGCGGAGATGTTCGGCCCCGAGGGAGCCATGGGCATCGCCTTTATCGGGATGGCCGGCTATGTCGGTTACTTTGCCGGCGTGCTCTTCGTGCAGTTCCTCGCCGGGGCGTTCTGGGCGCTGGCGGCGCTGGCTTTCTCCGCCTATGTGCCCAACGTTTTGTGGACGGTGTGCCTGCCGCTCATCCTCCACCGCATCTTCCTCGAACTGGACGCCTGGACGAACCTGCCCGCCTGGCTGAACCTCTCGCTTTTGCAGGATTCGGAGACGGGCCTGTCCTTCGCGCCCGGCCTGCTCGCTGCCGTGGGCGTCTTTGGCGCGCTCATCGCCATTTCGGCGGTGCTGTTCTACCGCCGTGGAAAGAGGAGGTTGACGTATGCGTAACAAAATGCTCTCCTGCCTGCGCTACAACCTCAAAAAGCTGCTCGCCTCGCCGGTGACCTATCTGGTCATCTTGCTGACCATCCTCTTTGTCGACCGCGAGATACTGCCCGTGCGCAATTACCTGCGCGATTCGGGCGATCTGATTAGCTGGCCGGGGCTTTTGACCTATCTGCTCGATTACGCGCCCCTGACGCTTCTGATGGGTCTTGCCATCATCGCCCTGCTCGCGCCCCTGCCGATGACCGACGAGGCGCAGGTCTACATCATGGTGCGCAGCGGCCG
>CAMMGP010000030.1 GCA_946496415.1 uncultured Clostridia bacterium
GCTACGCTCTGGCCCGATGCGCCGCCGCTCTGGCGGGAACGGCGCTGCTGGCGCTGTGCTGCCTTTTGGAAGCGGCAGCGTTCTATGGCCGCTACTTCGGCTGGTACGCGTGGGGCAGCCTGCTGCTCCCGGCGCTGGCGACCCTCGTTCCGGCGCTGGTATTCGCCTTGGGCTGCGGCTGGCTGCTGGCGCGCATCCGCCCCTGGCTGCTCTATCCGTGGATGCTCCTGCCCTTTGCGGCGGCGGCTCTGCCCCTGCCCGAGGCGCTGGGGCTGTGGAACGGCAGTCTCTTCACCGCCCTCCCACTCACCCTGGGGACGCTGGACCCGACGTTCACACTGCCCGCCTCAGCCGTCGTCGCCCAGCTTGTCCTGCTCGCATGTGGAGCGATAGCGCTGTTCGTTCGCCCCAAGCGTCTGGGAATCGGAGCGGCCGCGCGCAGAAGCGCGGAGGCTGTATAAAGCGATAATAGCGCACCCCTGATCCTTCTGGACAGTGCCCAGGGCAACGGGCAATAGAAAGAAGATAGATGGTGCCCCAATTCTCCATCGCTGCGTTATCATAGGGGCAGTCAGGGCTGAACACCGAAGGAGAAATGCGGGATGCTTGCATCAGGTCGAAGTATGCTTGGGAGTGCATTGAAACCCTTGGCACGGTGGAGTACGGGTCCGGCAGTGCCTTTTCCTGTTTCAGAGCCTCACGAATGGTATCCGTCACCAGCGAGGAAGACGGAGCGGAACCGATCTTCCACGCAAGGACAGCCCTGCTGCACAAATCCAGCACAGCGCGCATCAAAACGGGCCCTTCAAGATTTACCCCCTGCGTTTTGCGCAAACGCAGGGGGTTGTCGGCGGATTGGGCGCCGCCCGCAAAGGCGGCGCTTTTCGAGCCCTGGATCAGACCCTGGAGAGGAGCGCCTCCTCGGTTTCCAGATCGAAAAAGTGCAGTCGGTTGACGTCGAAGCCCACCGTAATATTCTCGCCGCTGTGGGACGTGGTGCGGGGATCGACGCGAGCGACGAAGTTTTCCTCCTTGCCGCTCGTGGAAAGATACAGGTGGGTTTCCGAACCCATCAGCTCCGTCAGCTCTACGTGCGCGCGGATGCAGGCGTCGGGATAGGTGGAGGTAAAGACCGGCTCGTCGTGGATGTTTTCCGGGCGCACGCCCATGTAAACCTCCCTGCCGATATAGTCGCCGGTCATGCGCTGCACTTTCCCCTCGGGCACGCGCACGGCGTTGTCGCCAAACGCGGCGTAGACGCCGTCCTCGCGCTTTTCCAGGCGCACTTTAAAGACGTTCATCTGCGGCGTGCCAATGAAGCAGGCCACAAACAGATTCGCCGGATAGTCGTAGAGGTTCTGCGGCGTGTCGTTCTGCTGCATGAAGCCGTCCTTCATCACGACGATGCGGCTGCCCATGGTCATGGCCTCGGTCTGATCGTGGGTGACGTAGATAAAGGTGGTCTGGAGACGCTTGTGCAGCTTGGTGATCTCCGAGCGGGTCTGCACGCGCAGTTTGGCGTCCAGGTTGGACAGAGGCTCGTCCATCAAAAACACCTTCGGCTCGCGCACGATGGCGCGGCCCAGGGCCACGCGCTGGCGCTGGCCGCCGGAAAGCGCGGCGGGCTTGCGGTTGAGGAGTTGTTCGATGCCGAGGATCTTCGCCGCCTCGCGCACGCGGCGATCGATCTCCGCCTTGGGCGTCTTGCGCAATTTGAGGGCGAAGGCCATGTTGTTGTAGACCGTCATGTGCGGATAGAGGGCGTAGCTCTGGAAGACCATGGCGATATCGCGGTCCTGGGGCAAGACGTTGTTGACCAGTTTGCCGTCGATATACAATTCGCCTTTGGTGATCTCCTCCAGGCCGGCGACCATGCGCAGCGTGGTGGACTTGCCGCAGCCGGACGGGCCGACCAGCACGATAAACTCCTTATCCTCAATCTCCAAGTTGAAATTGTTGACGGCAGTCACTCCGCCGGGATATTCCTTGTAGATATTCCGAAGGGACAGGCTTGCCATGGTGATTCCTCCAATATCGCTTATTTGAGCCGCGCTTTTCCGCGCGCTGCCTCAGCGCCCGCACTCCTTGCGGTAGTCCAGCGCCGCCTGATAGATGGCGATGACCTTTTCCGGAGCGACGTCGGCGAGTATGTTGTGCACCTGCGTGAATACGAAGTTGCCGTCCGGCGCGAAGATGTCGATCAGGCTCCGGGCGTGGCGGTAGATCTCCGCCGGATCGTCGTGCGCGGCGACGAAGCCCTGCATATCCGCGCCGCCGCCCCAGAAGACCAGGTCGCGGCCAAATTCGCGCTTGAGCGTCTGCGGGTCCATGTCCTTTGCGGAGATCTGGATGGGGTTGAGCACCTCCACGCCCGCGTCGATCAGATCGGGGATCAGCGGAGAGATCGTGCCGCAGCTGTGCAGGCCAACGGCCGTATGGGGGCTCTTCCGCTTCACAAAGCGATACAGCGCCGAATGGTAGGGCTTGATCATCTCCCGGTACATTTTCGTGGAGATCTGCGGCGCGATCTGCGTTCCCAGGTCGTCGCCGCCGAACCAGGCCAGATCCAGCCACGGGCCAATGCGGGTGAGTATCTTGTCCAGCACCTCGAGGTAGCCCTCGGTGAGATTTTCCGCCCAGCAGTGGATCAATTCCGGCTCCGCGGCCAGGAAATAGTAGAAGTTCTCAAAGCCAAACTGCTGTTGTCCGGCCTCGAACACCGCGCCGCCAACGTGCAGAAGCGTGGCCTTGTCGCTCTTCTCGTGCAACTCCCGGGCCTGCTTTTCCAGAAAGTCCAATTCCTCGTCGCTGATGGAGGGCTTGACCATCCTGGCCTTGAGGTCGTCGATATCCTCCACGTCGCTGAGGTAGTAACGCATATTGTCGTAGTAAAGGCCGTTCTGGGGCTGGCGCGCCAGCAATGTGCCGTCCTTGTCATAGAGGTCCAGGCCGCCCTGCGCGTTGGGCACAGGGTTCAGATTACCGGGCACCAGGCAGGGGCTGCCGTCTTGCAGCGTGCCCGGCTTCCAGGTGTCCACGCGCACGTCAAAGGCAGGGTAAAGCTGCAAAATCTGCACGACGTCGCCGCCGAAGCGGTCCACGATTTCCGGTTCCGGCAGGGCCAGCTGCTGCATGATGTCATACAGTTTGGTCGTATGCGGGTCCATGCCGAATTTTTCCTTTAAGCGGTTATAGGCGATGGCGCTGATGCCAGAGGAGCGATGCGCGCCAAAGTCGATGGGCAGCGTATCCGGCTGCTGATGCCGGAGCACCGCCTGAATTCTTTCTCGAGAAGTCATCGTATGTCTCCTTTTTCCGCGGCGCGCTCCGATTTCCGCGGCGCGCGCCGCATAAATCTCGCCTCAGCTGCGCAGGTTCACCAGCACGGACGGCTCGTTCATCATGGCCTTTGCCGCGGCCTGCTCTTCGATGCTCTGCGCCGATTGCGCCAGGTCGAAGCGGTACTCGAACAATCCCATGGAATTCGCCTCGAAGTTCGTGTCCCAGGTATTGTCGAACAGGCGGTAATACAGCGTTTCCGTGTTTTCCGGCAGATGATCAATCTTGGCAAAGCAGTTGCGGCCGCCCAGACTCACCATCGCCGCGTCTCTGGAGGAGATCAGCCAACAGGCGTCGTCGTTTTTGTAGGAAACCCAGCCGTCAATCGTGTAGTAATCCATGCAGGTGCCGGGAATCTGACCGCTGCCCGGCACGAAAGCGCGCCCCGCGAGGCTCATTCGCGGCGTTTCCGCCTTTTCCGCCACCTGCATTTTGGCGAAGTAGATTTCCGGGTTGGGGTTGTCGCGACGGCGCACGCGCAGCGTCAGGCGCGCGTGGGGCTCCGCCTTGGAGATGGTGAGAATGCGCTGGCCCCACTTCAGCGAGGGATGGTCGAAATCCTGCACGAAGCGGACGTCGTGCGCCGATTCGATGCGCTGCGTCTGAGCGTACCGCGCGTGGGTCGTGCGCAGCCGCGCCGCGTTCCGCGCGGCCTTGGCCGCGTCCTGCGCCTGATTGAAGATTTCCAGCATCGCCCAGCGCGGCGCGAACTCGTCGACGCTTACGCTCGAGAAATCTCCCAGACCGGGCTGGATGAGCGACGCCTTCTGTCCCGCATAACAGATGGAGACGGGCCAGCCCTTCTCATCGGTGCGGATGTCTGCGCGCAGCGCGTCTTCGCGTTCCGGCTCGGAGGCGTTGCAGGGCTGCAGGCAGGTCAGGCTCTGCGCGGGCAGATCGTCCACCCAGAAGCGCACGCGGAAGGCCGGCGTCTGATCCGGGAAGTCCGTGGTTTCGCTGTGCGTGCTGACCTCCGATGCGCTGTTCGGGCGGTTGTACTCGCCGCAGGAGGCCTGGGCCTCCAGGCGGTAAAGGGCGCCGCTCTCGCTGTCGCGCAGATGCGTGAAAGCGCCCCGCAGGCTGTTGCGCGGCAGAGATATCCAGCCGCGATAAGGCTCGTCGCCCGTGTTGGCCACCCAAACGCCCGGCTTATCCATGGATCTGGCCCGGCGCAGACGATCGGACAGCAGGCCCTGCGCCTCGTCCAGAGCGCGATAGGCCAGGATCCTGACCTCCGCCTCGGCGGCGACGCTGTCAAAGTGATACGGCTCGGCGATGCTCTTCCAGTTGCTGAACGTGTGCTCGCCATACAGGCAGAGGTTGCGCTCGACGCGCGCTGCGCTGCGCTGGTCCGCCTCGCTCATTGCGCCCAGCGTCTGGGAAAGCGCGGCTTCATATACGCGGTCGGCCTTGCGCGCCCACGCAAGTTCCCGGGGCGTAGCAAGAATGCCGTTGGCCCACCAGTCCGGCCACTCGCCCTCGACGACGTCGAGATTGCCGCCCGCTTCCTCCTCGATATGGCGCATCGCCTGCGTGGCTGTGACAAGGCGCAGCTTCGGCGTATAGCCCTTGGCGTTCCAGCGCTCCACGAACTCGTGCAGGTGGAGGATGGGCGGATCGTTGTCCATGCGCCAGTGGTTCGTCAGAGAAAGGCAGAGCGTGCGGTAGGGATAAACGCCGGTGATCTTGTTGAATACAAAGCCGTCGCGCACGAATTGGCCGGCATTGGGCTCGCGGCCCTCGAAGGCGGCCATGCACTTCAGGCACTGCGCATGCGCCTTTTCCAGCGAGGCGTCGTCCGTGCGGAAAATGTCCTGCGCGTCCGGCCAGCGGTAGCAGGTATCGCTGGAATTCGGAATCGGCCCCTCGCGCCAGAATTCGTTGAAGATATAAAAACCGTTGTTGTAGTGGCCATTCAGCCACACCAGCAGACTGCGGCCATCGGGCATCTTCCAGCGGAAAGCGTGCGGCGTGGTGAAGGGCACGCCGCCCAGATGGAGGTTCGGCCCCATCCAAAGGTAGCGCACGCCCCGATCCAGCAGCTTTTGCGCGGCGGCGGGAAAGCCGTTGATGTCGTTCTGCATGGCCGTGCGCACGGATACCTTCTGATAGAACTCCTCCGGCATCCAGTGCACCAGCTTGTCCCACTGGCGCTGCGACAAAAATGGCGTGACGTTGAAGGGGACCATGGTGATATCCAGGTTGCCGGTCGCAACGGCCTGATAGAAGCGATCGCGCTGCGTCTCGTCGGCCTGCCGGAGCCATTCCTCCACGCCCAGCAGCGTTTCGCATGTCCAGGCGAAGGGGACGGGGCGATTCGCGGTGTCCAGCACGGCGTCTACTGCCTCTCCGACGTACTGCGCGTGCAGCTTTCTGGCCCGCAGCGGATAATCCGTATACCCCAGATCCGTGTGCAGGTGGTGCACGATGTCGATGTATTCAATACTCATTTGCGTCCTCCATGAAACTCTAGCCTTTGATGCTTCCGGCCATCATACCGGCCGTGAATTTCTTCTGCAGCAGCAGGAATACCACCACCAGCGGGATCGAAGCCAACACGACGCCCGCGAACAGCAGCGTATACTGGGAAGAATACTGGCCGCGGAAGGAGAGCAGCGCGTTGCTGAGCGACTTCAGGTTCGGGTCGTCCACCAGGATCATCGGGAAGTTCAGGTCGTTCCACACGAATACCATGTTGAAGATGATGCTGGAGGCCACCACCGTGGCGGAAAGCGGCATGATGATGCGCGAGTACATGCCCCACATGGAGCATCCGTCCATCTGCGCCGCCTCCTGGATCTCGACGGGAATGCTGCTCATAAAGCCGTACATGACGTATACCGTAAACGGCAGACCCCAGGCGGTATACACCAGGATCAGGCCAAAAAGATTGTTGATCAGGCGCAACGAGTCCATCAGGCGATAGAGCTGAAAGATGGACACCTGATAGATCAGCGTGTTGACGATAGAAGTTTTAAAGGTACTGTTGGCGGTAAAGAGGTTGATGAAGTTTTGCAGGCCGACAAACTCGATATTGTCGGAAATGCCGTTCCACTTGAACAGGCTGAAGATCAGCGTTACCAGCGTCGGGAAAAAGCAGAAGATGCAGTAGACGACGATCGGGAGGGCCAGAAAACCGGCGATGGCTTTCTTGTCTCGACGGCCGGACAGATCATATCCGCTTGTCATGGGATACCACTCCTTTGCCCGATATAGAACATCACAGCAGACGGTCGCCCGGTCTGCTGTGATGCGGATCTTATTTTAAATCAGCTTTCGCGCAGGGCAACAGTCGCGGCATCGGCATCTGCCAGAATCTGATCGATGTCGCCGCCGGCCAGAGCCTTCGACAGAGCTTCGCGAACGATGTCGTGGAACTCGGTCTTGGTGGGATACTCGTTCGGGCCGGGGAAGCTGTCGTGGGTGGCCAGCAGTTCGGTCACGGCGTTCAGGCCCTCGTCCTCAACGCTCACGCCCGCCGTCGCGGAGAACTGGCTGGTGGCTTCGGCGTAGAGTTGCGCGATCTCCGGGCTGTAGAGGTACTCGAGGAACATCATGGCCTCTTCAACGTTCGGGGAATCGGCGTTGATGGCATAACTCTGGCCCAGAGCGGTGGTCATCGGGCAGTAGTCCTCAGAGTTGGGCAGTACGAAGAAGCCGAAGTTCAGATCCGGGTTCTGGCTGCGGATGGCGTTGATGTCCCAGCTGCCGGTGGACAGCATGGCCGCCACGCCCTGGGCGAAGAGGGCGATGGAAGCGTCATAGCTGGTGCCCTGCACGCCGTCGATGAACACGCCGTTCTCGCCGTAGGCCTTCACGT
Source organism: uncultured Clostridia bacterium (assembly GCA_946496415.1). Lineage (GTDB taxonomy): Bacteria > Bacillota > Clostridia > Christensenellales > Aristaeellaceae > Pullichristensenella. Next base: position 7,160 of record CAMMGP010000030.1, read on the forward strand.
CCTCGAACACTTTGCGCACGTTCTCGTCCGTCCAGCTCGCGGTGCCCATCTCCAGATCATACTGGATGCGCAGGTTGTCGGAATTGTAGCTGGTGAACAGGGGGTTATTGATCAGGTCATAGCACCAGGCCTCGCCAAAGCCGGCGGAGATCGTGCCGTAGCCGTTCTCGCGCAGCACGCTGGCGACGTTCATCAACTCGTCCCAGTATAATAATCATATATTTGTATATGCGGCCAAACATGCGCGCCACTGATAAACTCGGTTTATTTATTTGGCGCCGGCAGGCGCAGAGGAGACTTCTGTGGAAAATAAAAGCGGCAAGAACGCCCAGAACTTAAAAAGCGAGAACCGCGGTCTTTTGTTCCGACACATCGCCACCCGACGGCGGACCTCCCGCACGGAGATGGCGCATCTGAGCGGTCTGAACAAGATGACCGTCTCCAAGATCACCGCCGATTTCCTCGCCAAACGCTACATCCTTGAAAGCACCTCCACCGCCACGCGCAACAACCCCATCATGCTGGAACTTTCCCCGGACGCGCCCAAAATCATCGGCCTGCTCATCCGCAAAACGCGCGTTTCCGTGGTGTTGTGCAATTTCAATCTGGACATCCTCGCCTTTGAATCGGAGGATATCTGCGAGTGCACCGCGGAACAGTTGCTGGCCGTGGCGCGGAGGCTCGTCGATCGCATGATGCGCTTTGGCGCCATTCTCGGCATTGGCATCGGTTCCATCGGTCCTGTGGATATCCACAATGGCGTCATCCTTGATCCGCCGAACTTCTGGGGCATCCATGATGTGCCCATCGTGGAATACTTCCGCGATCTTTATCATCTGCCGGTCTATCTGAACCACCACTACAATTGTGAGGCGCTCGCTGAACTTTATTATGGAAACGGCGTGAAGTACCACGATTTTCTTTTCCTCGGCATCCAGGAGGGCCTGGGGCTCGGCATCGTCACCAACAACCAACTGCTCAGCGACTTTACCGGCTACGAAAGCGAATTTGGCTATCTGTGCGTCAATTTTGACGATCACACGCCCCGCGAGGGCGTTCCCAGCGGCTTCCTGGGCGCCTACGTGTCCTTTGAAAACGCCGACCGCGCGCAAATCGAAAACGGCGTCGCCATTCTCAGTTTCGCGCTGGCGGGCGTGTGCAACATCCTCAATTCTCAGGCCATCATCGTCGGCGACAGCCAGGGGATGCTTTCGGACGAGGACCTGCGGCGCATGGAGGAAAAAATCAACGGCCTGACGCTGGCCGGAAAATACCGCCACATCGACGTTTGCCGCTCCTACCGGGGCGGAGATTTCGAAACGGCGAGTTGCGCGATCAACATCATCCATCGCGTGTTCGCCGGAGAACTCCTGTTCAATGCAGAGGGCTGAGGGGTTTGAAGCCTTGCCGCGCGTCGGATGCCTCCGGCGCGCTTTTTATGTTCGCGTAGATCGCTGCGGAGATTTTGCAAACGCTGTGTTAGGAGCAGCGTTTCGTCAGAACTCCCGCGGGCATCGAAAATCTCCGCATTGAGGGCCGGGCGGCACGTCCACAGACCCCTGCACGGCATACAACACAAGTTGGGGAAAGCGGTAGGGGAGACGAACCGGGCTTTCAGCGCTCCGCAACACACCCAACGCGCAATTCGCCGAATTTATCCTCCCCGCGAGGGAAGCGACATTGCGCGCCGCACTTGCCGCGCGTGCGAAGGCGCGTTTCAACCCGCGCTCGGCGGAGACGACATTGAAGCATTGTGCGAAAGGCAGGTGGGAACGCGCGAACACAGCCCTTCCCGTGGCTTGGAAGCGGATGAGAAATGCCTGAAGCTGTCTGCGGCACAGCGCTTTCAAGCGTTTTTCTCTCGCGCGAACGGACAAAGGATTAACGCAGACCGCCGGTTTCGTCCATGAGGTCAACAAAAACGCAGGATGATGCGTCCGTTTCTGCGAAACCCACCCCAAAACCACAAAAAAACCAGCCATTTCTGACTGGTTTCTGGAGCTGATGACCGGATT
>CAMMGP010000031.1 GCA_946496415.1 uncultured Clostridia bacterium
TTGTTGAGGGCGTCGATGGGCGTCATGCTCACCACATCCAATTTGGCGATCTCCTCCACCAGCTGGATGGGGCCGATATCGGCGATGCCAAGCTGGCGTTGCGTGCCCTTGCCGCCCTCAAGGATGGTTTTGCCGATGGAGCCGCGCACCTCGCCATCCACCTCCAGCCGCGCCATGATCTGTCGTGCCCGCGCGATGACGCCCTTGGGCAGGCCTGCCAGCTTGGCGACGGCAACGCCATAACTGCGATCCGCGCCGCCAGGCACGATCTTGCGCAGGAAGATGACGTCCTCGCCCTGCTCGCGCGCGGTGATGCGGTAGTTGACGACGCCCTCCAACTGGCCTTCGAGTTCGGAGAGTTCGTGATAATGCGTGGCGAACAGCGTGCGCGCTCCGCACTTTTGGGCGATGTATTCCACCGCCGCCCAGGCGATGGAAAGGCCGTCGAACGTAGACGTCCCCCGGCCCACCTCGTCCAGTATGAGCAGACTGCGCTCCGTGGCGAATTTAAGGATGTTCGCCATCTCACTCATCTCGACCATGAACGTGGATCGTCCGCCGTAGAGATCGTCCGAGGCGCCGACGCGCGTAAAAATGCGATCCGTAAGGGCGATATCCGCCGAAGCGGCGGGCACGAAACTGCCCATGTGGGCCATCAGCGTGATCAGCGCCACCTGGCGCATGTAGGTGGATTTGCCGGCCATGTTCGGGCCGGTGATGATCATCACACGATGTTCCTTGTCCAGATGGGTATCGTTGGGCACGAACAGGGCGCGCCCCAGCCCCTCTTCGACCACCGGATGCCGGCCATCGACAATGTCGTAGCGCCCATCAGCGTTGATCGAGGGGCGTACGTACTCATTTTCCTGCGCTACGCGCGCAAGCGAAAGCAGCGCATCCAGCGTTTTCAGAGCGCCCGCCGTGGCGTTCAGGCGCGGAAGCGCCCTTTTCAGCGTCTCGCGGATCTCGCAGAAGAGTTGATATTCAAGGCGCACGGCGTTTTCTTCCGCACCAAGGATCTTGCGCTCGAGTTCCTTGAGTTCCTCCGTGATGAAACGCTCGCAGTTGGCCAGCGTCTGTTTGCGCGTATAGCGATACGGCACGAGTTCATAAAACGAGCGCGTGACTTCGATATAGTAGCCAAACACGCGGTTATAGCCGATCTTCAGGTTCTTGATGCCCGTGGCTTCCCGCTCACGCTGTTCCATTTCCGCGAGGTAGGCCTTGCCATTGTGGGAGATATCGCGCAGTTCATCCAGTTCCCCGGAATAACCGGCGCGGATCATGCCGCCTTCGCGCACGGACAGTGGCGCCTCATCGTCGATAGCGCGCGAAAGCAGAGAGCAGATATCCTCCATTGGATCCAGCGCGGACTCGCAGCGCTGGATGAGTTTGGCCTCGCAGGCGGCGGCGTCTTTTTTGATCAGCGGCACAAGCTGCAATGTGGCGCGCAGCGCCAGACAGTCGCGGGCATTGAGCGCGTCATAGGCAATGCGGCTCAAGAGGCGTTCAACATCGTAGACGCCGCTGAGCGCCTCGCGCAGCGCGTTGGCCTCGAAAAGACGGCTAGCAAAGCATTCCACGGCGTCCAGGCGCGCATTGATCTCGTCCGCGTCGCTGAGCGGGCGTTCAATCCAGCTGCGCAGGAGGCGTCCGCCCATCGCCGTCTGCGTGCGGTCGAGTATGCTCAAAAGCGATCCCCGCTTGCCGTGTCCGTGTGCCGTTTGCGTCAGTTCAAGGCTCTGCAGGGCGGCGCGGTCCAGCGCCATGAAACTCGAGCGCTCATAGGGACGCAACTCCAGAATGTGCGTGAGCGCGTTTTTCTGCGTTTCCATCAGATAGGCGAGCAGCGCGCCGGCCGCGCAGACACAAAGGCGCTCATCTTCAAGGCCGAGTTCAGAAATTCCCTTGCCAAAGTGCTCCTTTAAGCATTTGGAGGCGTGCGGATACTCAAACGTCGCCGCATCGGGCGTGCCCGCGCGTTCGGCGCGCTCCGGAACGCAGGCGGCCAGGGCCGCCCTGTCGTTTACGATGATCTCGCGCGGTTCGATGCGCGCCAACTCGTCGGCCAGCGACAGGCGCATATCATTCAGCGAGAAATAGCGGAATTCGCCGGTGGAAACATCGGCAAAAGCCACGCCGGCGCGCTTCTGCCGCACATAGACGCAAAGCAGATAGCTTGGACGCGTATCTTCGAGCATGTTCGTCTCAATGACCGTGCCCGGCGTGACCACGCGGATGACCTCGCGCTCGACCAGACCCTTGGTGGTGGCCGGATCGCTCATCTGCTCGCAGATGGCGACCTTATAGCCCTTTTCAATCAGGCGGGCCAAATAGGTATCCACGGCGTGAAAGGGCACGCCGCACATGGGAGCGCGCTCAGACAGACCGCAGTCTTTTCCTGTCAGCGTAAGTTCCAGTTCTCGGGAGACGAGAATGGCGTCTTCGAAGAACATTTCATAAAAGTCGCCCAGCCGGAAAAAGAGTATCGCGTCCTTATACTGCTCCTTGATGCGCAGATATTGCTGCATCATTGGCGAGACTGCCATCGCTGTCCACCCGCTTTCGTATGGGAATCGTCAGTGCGCCGCGCCGCAGGAGCCGCCGCAGGAGGCGCAGCTGCCGGAACAGTTCCCCTCCTCGCTCACTTGACCGGTGACGATGAACTGCAGCACCTGATTGACCTGATTGATGAGGTCGGAAAAGGCGGAGCGCGCCTGCGTCATGGCGATGATATCGTCGATCATGTTGAGTTTTTCCTGCGTCTCATCCATCTCGTTGGAGAGTTTTTTCAGCACGGCGGAATCGGGGTTTTCCCGGGAAAGGATCTCCTGAATCTGCGCGCGCAGCTGAAGATAGCGGTTCATCGTTTCCGCGGCTTCCTGATTGCGGGCGGCCTTTTCCTCAGCCGCCTTCATCGCCTGATAGACATCGCTTTCGATCAACGCCTGTCCAAGTTCTCTGGTCTTTTGAAATACGGCGTCCATGCGTTCATACCTCCGTGATCTGTCTTCCGCGCAGCGTATTGCGGCCGGCGGAGAGTATTTCCACCCGGACAAATCTGCCGATAAGGTCGGCTTTTCCCGGGAAATTGACCATGTGCCCGCGCGGCGTTTTGCCGCCGACCCAGCCCGGATCGCGCGCGGAAACGGATTCGACCAGCACCGTTTCCCGCCTTCCCACCTGCCTTGTAAGGATCTCGTGGGTGATCTCTGTTTGCAGGTCGATCAGGCGCTGAATGCGCTCCGTCTTTTCCTCCGCGCTCGTGGGATCCGGCATCTGCGCCGCCCTGGTGCCCGCGCGCCTGGAATAGATGAAGGTGAAGGCGGAATCATAGCGCACTTCGCGCACGAGCGAGAGCGTGTCTTCAAACTGCGCCTCCGTTTCGCCGGGAAAGCCGACGATGATATCGCTCGTCAGGCCGACGCCCGGCTTTACCGACCGAAGTTTCTTTACCAGTTCCAGGTAATGCGCGCGTGTGTAGCGGCGGTTCATCGCCTGAAGAATCTCGTCGTTGCCTGCCTGCACAGGCAGGTGCAGCGCGGGCATCAGGTGCGCAAGTTCTCCATAGGCGCAGATCAACTCGTCGCTCAAATCCTTGGGATGTGAGGTCATAAAGCGTATGCGCGGCACGCCCAGGGCGTCCACGCGCCGCAAGAGTTCTGCGAACTCGCTGCCGCCGCCGCGATAGGAATTGACGTTTTGCCCCAGCAGCGTGATCTCCTGCACGCCCTGATCGACGAGGCGCGTGCACTCCTCCAGCACGGCCTCCGGCTCGCGCGAACGCTCCCGCCCACGCACATACGGCACGATGCAATAGGAGCAGAAGTTGTTGCAGCCGTACATGATGTTGACGAAGGCGGAGAAAGCGCTGGCGCGCCTCTGCGGCAGGCCCTCGGCAATGACGCCGTCGCTTTGGAGCACCTCCACCACCGGCCGCCTGCTCTCAAGCGCCCGACAGAGATACTCGGGCAGGCGATGCATGTTGTGCGTGCCGAACACCAGATCGATGAACGGATACATCGCCTTCATCCGCTCGGCCATGCCCTCCTCCTGCGCCATGCAGCCGCCCACGCAGATGAGGAGCTCCGGGCGCTCCTTTTTCAGTTCCTTGAGCCATATGACGTTGCCCAAGGCGCGATTCTCGGCGTTTTCGCGCACGCAGCAGGTGTTGTAGAGTATGAGATCGGCTTTTTCGCGCACGTTCTCCGGCCGCAGGCCCATCTCCACAAGCATACCGGCGATGGTTTCCGAATCGCGTTCGTTCATCTGGCATCCCATGGTGACGATATGAAAAGTCCTGGGGCGGTCGGGAAGATCGCGCACGCGCGCGGCAAATTCGCGCTGGCGATGAAGTTCGCTTTCTGATACGAAAAGGCGTTCGTTCATGGCGTATCCTCTGTGTTCTCCTTCAATAGCTTCGCTCCGCTGGGCGGCGTTTCCACCGCGAAGGGCTCCATGCGGTATTCCGCTTCGGCGGCGCGTTCGTCCGCCAACACGCGCACCGTGCCCGCGCCCAAAGGCGCGCCCAGTTTTAACAGTATGCCCGCCACGGGCGGCGCGGCGGCAATGAGATAGGGCGTTTCGTCTCCGCGCATGCGCCGACGGCGCACTTCGGAAAGCGCCTGGCGGGCGGTAAATTCGTGGGAAGGCACCAGCCCACTGCCCTGGCAGGTGGCGCAGGCATGGAATTTCTGCTTGCACAGCGGCTGACGCACCTTCTTGCGCGTCAATTCGACCAACCCAAGTCCGGTGATGCCGACGAGATTCGTGCGCGTGCGATCTTTTCGCAAGCACTCGTGCAGCACGTCCAGCAGGGCTTCGCGCTGCTCATGCCGGTCCATGTCGATAAAGTCGACGATGATGATACCGCCCACGTCGCGCAGGCGCAGTTGACGGGCGATCTCCCGCGCGGCCTCGCAATTCAGGGCAAAAACAGTCTCCGAGAGCGAACGCTTGCCGACGTATTTGCCGGTATTGACGTCCACCACGGTGAGTGCCTCCGTGTAGTCGAACACAAGATAACCGCCGCTTTTCAGCCATACGTGGCGGCGAAAGGCGCTCTCCGCCTGTTTCCAGACGCAAAAACGGTCAAACAGGGGCGACTGCGCGCGGTCGAAAACGACGCGGCCGGCAAAGGCTGGAGTCAATGCCTGCGCAGTTTCCTGAAGCGCGTGCAAAAGCCCTTCGTCATCCGTGCGCACGCTTTCGACATCTTCGCAGAGCATGTCCCGCACCGCGCAATCGACGAGGCTGGCGTCGCGGTGCAGCAGCGCAGGGGCGGCGGTATGGCGGCCGCGGCGTTCGACGTTCTCCCAAAGGCGGGAAAGCGCTTCGAAATCCGCGCGCAGATCGTCTGCCCCGGCGCCCTCGGCAGCGGTGCGGACGATGACGCCGCAGCCCAAATCTTTTGCCATTCCCTCGGCGATAGCGCGCAGGCGCTCGCGCTCACCTTCGTCGTGGATGCGGCGGGAGACGCCCACATAGCGGACGGTGGGCAAAAGCACGGCCAGACGCCCGGCCAGCGTGATGTGGCAGGAGAGGCGCGGGCCCTTGCTGCCGCCCGGCTCCTTGACGACCTGCACCATCACCGTCTGCCCCGAATGGACCAGTCGCTCGATGCGCGCCCCGCGCAGTTGTTCGGCGAGGAGCGCGTCGCCGATCTGTATGTCGCCGGCGTACAGAAAAGCGTTTTTGTCAAGGCCAATATCGACAAAAGCGGCGTTCATGCCGGGCAGGACATTCTCCACCCGGCCGATATAGATGTTGCCCGTCAGCTTTTCGTGGCCCTTGCTCTCAAAATACAGTTCGGCGAGCGCGCCATCCTCGATGAGCGCGAGGCACGTTTCTCCGCAAAGGCGGTCGACGAGGATCGTCTTGCTCATGCGTTTTTCCACTCCATCAGCGGGACAATCTCCCCCGCCGCGTTTTCACCCAGCAAACGGAGGCGATGCACGCGCGCGCGCGGCGCTTCCACGCCCGCGAGCGCCGCCAGACCGTCAAGAAGCACGTCGGGCTTGAGCGTATCCTTTTCGGTAAGCATCAGGCGCGCAAGCAGGCTGCCGTCCCGCGCTTCGAGGGAGAGCGCCAGAGGCCGCATATCGATCTCGCGCTCGCCGGATTTCGTCCTGCGCACGCCCATGACATGTTCGGCGGCACAAAACGCTTCCGCGGCGGCGAGAATGGCGGAGCCGGACTCCCCCTCCGGCGGGCTGCGATTGACCGCGCAGCGCACGAGGGCCATCGCCGCGGGAAAGCGGTCGTCCACCGTGCGCACGCCAAGCACGGGAAGATCCTCCGGCAGCGCACCCCGCATGGCTTCCTCGATGCGGCCACGCCCCATGGGCGCGGAGAGCTTAAAATCGAGCACCTCGTATTCGCTCGTCCATCCTACGGCCAGCGCCGAGGCGAACGACATGATGGGATGCGGGTTGAAGCCCTGCGAAAAAGCGATGGGCAGGCCTGAACGGTTGAGGGCGCGCTGGAAAAAGCGCTGCAGATCCAGATGCGATACAAAGCGCAGGCGGCTGTTTTTACCAAAGCGCAGCAGTGTCCTCATTGGCAGGCCCCCTCGTAACGGCGCATGCCGCAGCCCACGCAGCCCATGCGGCAATCCTGCGTGCGCTCGCCTTTTTGCGCCTTTTTCCATTCCCGAAGCAAAAATTCCCGACTCACGCCCGCGTCGAGGTGTTCCCATGGGAAGACCTCGTCGTCCGCGTGCTCGCGGCAGGCGTAGAAATCCGCGTCCAGTCCGCATTCCGCGAACGCCTGCCGCCACAGGTCGCTGCGGAACTGATCCGACCAGCCGTCAAAGCGGCAGCCAAGGCGCCACGCGCGCTCGAGCGCGTCCGCGAGGCGGCGATCCCCGCGGGCAAACACCGCTTCGACATAGCTGAGATCCATGGCGTGATACTTGAATTCCACGCCCTTGATTTTGGCCAGTTCGCGCTTGAGCAACTGCTGGCGGCGCGTGACCTCCTCGCTTTTGAGTTGCGCCGCCCACTGGAAGGGCGTAAAGTTCTTCGGCACGAACACCGAGGCGCTCACCGTGATGCGCAGACCCGGGGCGCGCTTCTCCTTGGGAAGCGAGAGATAGCAGGAGCGAACCAACGCGGCCAGGCGGGCGATGCCAAGCACGTCTTCGTCCGTCTCCGTGGGCAGGCCGATCATGAAATAGAGTTTGACCGCCGACCAGCCCTGCTCGAAGGCGTCCGTCACGGAGCGCACCAGATCTTCTTCGGTGACGCCTTTGTTGATGACGTCCCGCAGGCGTTGCGTTCCTGCCTCGGGAGCCAGCGTCAGCGCCGTCTTGCGCACCTTTTGCGTCTCCTTGAGCGTGTCGGTGAGCACGTTGTCGATGCGCTGCGAGGGCAGGGATATCTTCACGCGCTTGGCACTGAAGCGCTGCACCATCTCCCGGGCCAGTTCCGGCAGACAGGAATAGTCGCCACTGGAAAGGCTCATCAGAGAGATCTCGTCATAACCCGTGGCGCGCACGAGTTTTTCCGCCAGTTCGAGCAGCCGCTCCATCGAGCGTTCGCGCACGGGGCGATAGATCATGCCCGCCTGACAGAAGCGGCAGCCGCGCGTGCAGCCGCGGAAGATCTCCAGCATGATGCGGTTGTGTACGACTTCGCCGTAGGGCACGATCAGCTTTTCGGGGTAATCGGCGCGCGTCAGGTCGTTGACCAGCGCCTTGTAGACCACTTTTGGCGCTCCCGTGCCCTCCTTCGGCTCGATGGCGGCGATCGTCCCGTCGGGGTTGTAGCTTACGTCGTAAAACGACGGCACGTAGACGCCGGGAATCTGCGCCGCCATGCGCAGATATTCCTCGCGCGGCAGGCCGGAAGCCTTCCATTGCCGGTAAACGTCGATGGTCTGGTGGGTGGAAACTTCGCCGTCGCCGAGCACGAACAAATCGACAAACGGCGCCAGAGGCTCAGGATTGAAGGCGCACGGGCCGCCGCAGATGACAAACGGGCCCGAGGTGCGGTCGGCGCTGCGCAGCGGTATACCGGCAAGATCGAGCGCCTCGAGTATGTTGCTGAAACTCATCTCGTACTGGAGCGTGACGCCCAGAAGGTCAAACTCCCGCACGGGCGAGCGGCTCTCCAGCGTGAACAGAGGCACGTTCTCTTCGCGCATCAGCGTCGCCATGTCCACCCAAGGAGAAAAGACGCGCTCGCAAAGGGCGTCGTCGCGCGCGTTGATGGTGTGATACAGTATCTTCATGCCCAGGTGGGACATGCCGACTTCATAGGTATCGGGAAAAAGGAAGGCATAGCGCACATCCACCGAAGCCGGGTCTTTTACGACGCAGCCGTACTCGCCGCCCATGTAGCGCACGGGTTTTTCGACGCGCTCAAGCAGCCTGTCGATCCGTTCCGAAAGGTTCAAGGCCATACCTCCACCCATAAACATCTAACTTATTTACTTTAGCACGAAAATGCCGTTTGTTCAACGGCGGAATGTTAAAGAATCAAATTTTTCTGAATTCAACGGGAAAACGCTTGACGCGCGCGCAAAAAATGCCTATCATTGCAGTATTCCGTCGGCAGCACGAATATTTATGCAGGGAGGAATACTTATGCAGAAGCTGCCCTTCTGTTCCGCCGAAAAACTTCACGAGATCGCCGCGCTCTACCCCACGCCCTTCCACCTCTACGATGAAAAGGGCATCCGCGAAACGGCGCGTCGCGTGCAGGCGGCGTTTTCCTGGAACGCGGGCTTCCGCGAGCATTTCGCCGTCAAGGCCAATCCGAATCCCTATATACTCTCCGTGCTCAAAAGCGAGGGCTGCGGCGTGGATTGCGCCTCCATCACGGAACTGATGCTGGCCAAAGCCGTGGGCTTCGAGGGCGAGGAAATCATGTTTTCTTCCAACATGACGCCCGCCGAGGATTATGTGTACGCGCGCAAACTGGGCGCGATCATCAACCTGGACGACATCACCCACATAGAGTTCCTTAAGAAAAACGGCGGCATCCCGGAAAAGATCTGCCTGCGCTACAATCCCGGCGGAGAATTGCACATTGGCAACACCTGCATGGGGCATCCCTGGGACGCCAAATACGGCATGACGCGCCCGCAGATTTTCCAGGCCATCCGCATGCTGCAAAGCGAGGGCGTCAAGCAGTTCGGCCTGCACA
>CAMMGP010000032.1 GCA_946496415.1 uncultured Clostridia bacterium
GCCCGCGGGCCTGGCGGCGGCGCTGGAGGCGCGAAAGGAAGCGCCGGAGGCGAAGATCGTCATCCTCGAACGCGACCGCGCGCTGGGCGGCATTTTGCAGCAGTGCATCCACAACGGCTTCGGCCTGCACTTCTTCGGCGAGGAATTGACCGGGCCGGAGTATGTAGAGCGCTTCATCCGCCGTCTGGAGGGCGCGAACATCGAAGTCTGGCTGGACACGATGGTGCTGGAGATCGGCGAGGACCGCGCGGTGACCTGCGTTTCGGCCGAGCGCGGGCTCACCACGCTGCAGGCCGGCGCGGTGGTATTGGCCATGGGCTGCCGCGAGCGGCCCCGCGGGGCGCTTGGCATTCCCGGAACGCGGCCCGCGGGCGTCTACACGGCGGGCACGGCGCAGCGGCTGACCAACATCGACGGCTATCTGCCCGGCAAGCGCGTGGTCATCCTCGGTTCCGGCGATATTGGCCTGATTATGGCCCGGCGCATGACCTGGGAGGGCGCGAAAGTCGAACTTGTGGCGGAGATCATGCCCTATTCCAGCGGCCTGAAGCGCAACATCGTCCAGTGTCTGGAGGACAACGGCATACCCCTTCTGTTCAACCACACGGTGACGCGCGTGCATGGGCGCGAGCGCGTGGAGGGCGTGACCATCAGCGAGGTCGACCCGGCCACCCGCCTGCCCCTGCGCGGTTCGGCGCGCTTCGTTCCCTGCGATACGCTGCTTTTATCCGTGGGCCTCATCCCCGAAAACGAACTTTCCAAGGGCGCGGGCGTGGCGATCGACCCGGTAACGGGCGGCGCGGTGGTCGACGAACGGCGGCAGACCTCCGTTCCCGGCGTCTTTGCCTGCGGCAACGTTTTGCACGTGCACGACCTGGTGGACAACGTTTCCGTCGAGGCGGCGATCGCCGGCGCGGCGGCGGCGCAGTACGCGCTGCGCGGAGGTTCTGAAATCGCGGAACGCGCGGTGCGGGTCGAACGGGGCGTTCGCTACGTGGTGCCGCAGCGCATCAGCGCCGGCGCGGCGGGCAAGTTGGACCTCTACTTCCGCGTGGACAACGTTTATCGCGGTCGGACGCTGGAGGTGCTCTGCGCGGGCGAAGTAGTCCTGCGGCGCAAGCGGCCCGTCATGGCGCCCGGCGAAATGGAAAAAGTGACGATCGACCTTGGCGGCGCGCGCGGCGACCTTACCGTGCGCCTTGCCGAGGAGGCATAGGAGGTGCGGCATGGAAAAGCGTGAACTGACCTGCATCGTCTGCCCTGTCGGCTGCCGCGTCGCGGTGGAAATTGACGGCGAGGAAATGCGCGTCTCCGGCAATCAGTGCAAGCGCGGCGAAGCCTATTGCCGGCAGGAAGTCTCCTGCCCCGTGCGCACCGTCACCTCGCTGGTCGCCGTCGTGGGCGGCGAACACCCGCTCTGCCCGGTGAAGACGGCGCAGGCCGTGCCGAAAGACAGGATCCCCGAGGTGCTCGCCATCCTCCGTTCCCTGCGCGCGCAAGCCCCCATCGCCATGGGCGATGTGCTCCTGCGCGACATCGCCGGCACCGGCATCGACCTCGTGGCCACCGCCAACCGTGCCGCGGACGCCGGATCGGCGGTTTCAGAGCAAGCGCCAGTGTAAACGTAAAAGCGAAGTCAGGGCGGGCCGTTTGGCCCGCCCTGAAATATGCTGTCTTTCGCGCTAAGTAAGCTGCGCCCGCAGGCCTTCGATGAGTCCGCGAAGGAAAGCGCTGCGCTCGGAGGCCGTCAGCGTCTGGTTGAGGCGCAGATCTTCCATGAAATAATCGCGGAAAGCGGCGACCATACTGGGATGACAGACGACATTGTTGCAATAGTTGACCATCGGGCCGTGCAAATCGATGGGAAAGGCTGTCATGCCATAGCCATCCCAGCAGTTGACCTCGTATTTCGGCTCAAATCCCTCCTTGAACAGATAGAGATAAAAGTGCCGGTTCTGCTCCGCATGGCTCTGAAGATCCTCAAGGATCGCAATGCGCTCGCGCACGGTGAAGGGTCGCATTGCGGCGAAGTGTTCCGCGATCAGGCCCGTCTGGGCAAACCTGCGCAAACCGCTCATAGTGAGTATAAGGTGCTTGGGGTTCCGGCTCTCATACATGTTTTTGTAGCGCAGGCGCTGAAAATAGAGCAGCGTATCCAGCATGCCGCGCAACTCCTCCGCCCCAAGGCCGGGGAAAAAGCGCAGCAACTCGCGCTCGCCAAGGCAGGCGCGCACGTACTGCGTCGGGATGGTGTTGACGCAAAGGTCGGATTTGACGTGATACATATTTCGTTCGCGCTCGCACGCTTCGCAAAACTGCATGATGTTCACAAAGCTTTCCGGGCCGCTGCTCGTGCTGCAAAGCTGCGTTACGGGCACGGCGTCGGTCATCGCCTGCTCAAGGACGCGCTCCACAAAGGCAAAGAGGCCGCAGTCCGTGGGCATGGTGTGCATGGCGGCGCGAAAGCGCCCGGAAAGGACGACGAGAACGTCCGTGCCGACGCCATCCTTTTCCACAGTGGCGCACAGCAGGTTCAGGCCCAGCATGAGGCTGGCGTTGCGCCTGTCGCGCTCGCAGGCAAAGGCCGCGTAATTGGTCAGAAAGGTCATGCGCGACAGACAGTGCATCGCCTGGGCCGCTTCGGCCTCGTTCTCGCTCAGATTGAAATAGTGCCGCACGCTGCACGTCCCGGTGGTGGAGAGAAGATCGCGCAGGCGGGCGAAAAACGGCACAAAAAGGCAGTTCACCGCCAGGACGCGCGCTCTCTCCGCCTCGCCCAGCATTTCCAGCAGGCGCTCCAGATTGGGGGAAACGTCCTCCCGCTTGCCGCTATCGAGAATCAGATCGCGGAAAACGCCCCGCGCCTGGGCTCTGTCCAGGCCGATAAGGCTGACGTCCAGCGCCGCGCGCAGTCTGCTCTCCTCCTGCGGCGAAAGCACGCCGCTCTGCTCCAGGCGTTCAAAGAAACGCTCCCTGTTTTTCTGACTGCTCTGTTCCTGCAAAACGCGCGCCACGCTCGTTCTGCTTTTATAACCCGTTATTTCGGCCAAAGCGTCCAAAGACCAGCCGCGCGCGGCGACGATCTGCCGCAGACACTCTGCAAACGACTGTATCCCCATACCATTCCATCCCTCTGCGTTGATTCGCCCATATTACTGACATTGTAATTAGATTCAGTATAATTTGTGAAAAGAGACTCGTCAATAGTTTGTTTTAACAACACAATAATTATGTGTCAAAAAGCGCACGAGCCCGTTCTTTGCGAAGAAAAAAACGGAGAATGCCCTTGAGGCACGCTCCGGCATGCGGTTTTGATTGCATTTAGGAAGATTTGGAAGGAAAACGCGCGGCGACGGCGAATACCTGAGCAACGCGCGACGCGCGCAAACGAGAAAAAGCCAGGTGTGCGCCATGCAAAAGATACTTACCCGCGACCGCGACTACTACCGGGATCTGATCCATCTGGCGATCCCCGTCGCGCTGCAGAACCTCATCACCTTCCTGGTTTCGCTGGCTGACAACCTCATGGTCAGCAAGCTGGGCGATTTCGCGGTTTCCGGCGTCTACACCGGTTCACAGATACAGACGCTGTTGCAGATGCTCACCAACGGCATCGGCGTGGCGGTCACCATTCTCGGCGCGCAATACTGGGGCAAGCGCGAATCGGCCAGCATTCGCCGCATCACCGGCGTGGGGATGCAGTTCTCCGTGGCCGTCGGCGCGATTCTCACCGTGCTCTGCGCGCTTTTCCCGCAGCAGATCATCCGCATATTCGTCAGCGATCCCCTGGTGATCGCCGAAGGCGCCGCGTATCTCCGGATTTTGAGCATCTCCTTTGTTTTCTTTTGCGCCACGCAGGTGCTAGTGGCCTCCATGCGCTGCGTGGAAACCACGCATGTGGGCATGGTCGCCTCCGCCGCCTCGCTGGTGGTAAATATAGCGCTAAACTACATACTCATCTTTGGCAAGCTCGGCTTCCCGGCCATGGGCGTGCGCGGCGCGGCCATCGCCACGGTGATCGCGCGCATCGTGGAAACGGCCATCGCCCTTTTGTACGTGCTGCGCCATGACCAAAAGCTCTGCCTGCGCGCACGGGAACTCTTCCGCGGCGACGCCTCGCTGCGGCGGGACTTTATCCGCTACGGCGTGCCCGTGGTGATGGGCGACGTGGTCTGGAGCGTCAACCTCATGGCCAGCACCAAGATACTCGGCGGCTTCGGCGCCAGCGTTCTCACCGCCGCCAACACCGCCAACACCATGAACACGCTCGCCTACGTGGCCATCAACGGCCTGGCCTCGGCCGTGGGCATCATCACCGGCAAGACCATCGGCGCGGGCAGGACGGATCTGATGAAAGAATACGCCCGCACCACGCAGGTCATCTTTCTCGCCCTCGGCATCGTTCTCGGCGGCCTGATCTTCGCCTTTGCCGGCGCTTTTGTGTCCATGTATACAGGAATCAGCGCCGAGGCCGCCGCGGAATCGCTGCGCTTTGTGCGCGTGCTGGCGTTCACGCTGATGGGCACCTGTTATCAGATGCCCTGCCTGTTCGGGCTGGTCAAATCCGGCGGCGATATCAGCTTCGTCTTTAAGAACGATACCATTTTCGTCTTTCTCGTGGTGCTGCCCAGCGCGCTCATCGCCTCGAAAGTGGGCGCCGCGCCGTGGGTGGTGTTTGCCTGCCTGAAATGCGACCAGATCCTCAAGTGCCTCGTGGCCGTGGTCAAAGTCAATCGCTACGACTGGATGAAAAACCTCACGCGCGCGCAGGCCTGAGGCCGTCAGCGCCGCCGCAGCACGGCCCCGACGCAGGAAAAGACCACGAACATCGCCGCGTTGACCGCCACCACGCAGGCCCCCGCGGGCATGCGCTCAAAGTAGCTGCTCAGAAGGATGCCGGCGAGAAAGCAGAAAACGGCGACGATCCCCGCGCCAATGCTCACATCGCGGAAGCGGCCAAAGACGCGCATGGCCGTCAGCGGCGGGAAGATGATGAGGCTGGAGATGAGCATGGTGCCCATCATGCGCATGCCGATGACGATGGTCACCGCCGTGAGCAGGGCAATGAGCGTATTGAGCGCGCCCACGCGCGTGCCCGTGGCGCGGGCAAAGGGCTCGTCGAAGGTAATGGCGAACACGCGGTGGTAAAGGAAGATGAAGATGGCCAGCACCGCCACGCACAGGGCGATGGAGATGGCCACGTCCGAGTCGGTAAGGGACAGTATCTTGCCAAAGAGATAGTCGCTGACCTCGCCCATGCCCTTGGTCATGGAGATGACGATGGCCCCAACCGCCACGGCGGTGGTGGAAAACATGGCGATGGCCGCGTCGCCCTTGACGCGCGTGCGCTCGTTGAGGCGCAAAAGCACGAAGGCCGCCACCATCACTACGGGGATGGCCACGACCAGCGGCGCGAGGTTCGCCGCGGCGGCAACGCTCAGGGCGCAGAAGCCCACGTGGGAGAGGCCGTCGCCGATCATCGAATAGCGCTTGAGCACCAGGCTGACGCCCAGCAGCGCCGCGCAGAGGCTCACCAGCGCGCCGACGATCAGGGCGCGCTGCATGAAGGGATATTGCAGGTAGGACAGCATTGTTTCAAGCATTGTCTTTCCTCCATTGCGCGTATGCCTCCCGCGCGCCGTCAAAGCGCACAGCGCGATCGAGAACGATCACGCGGTCGGCGTCGCGCACGGCGGCCCGCACATCGTGGGAGATCATCAATATGGCCATGCCGCGCTGTGTGTGCAGCAGGCGCAAAATGCTGTAAAACCCCTCTGTGGCTTCCGGGTCGAGAGCGGCCACCGGCTCGTCGAGCATCAGCAGATCGTCCGCCGCGCACAGCGCCCGCGCCAGGAGCACGCGCTGCTGCTGGCCGCCTGAGAGCGTGGCGTAGGACGCTTTGCGCAGGCCGTCGATGCCCAGCAAGCGCATGTTCTCAAGGGCCCGCGCCTTTTCTTCCGCCGTATAGAACACGCGCCGCCCCATGCGGTTGATGAGCCCGGAGCGCACCACTTCTTCCACGGCGGCGGGAAAATCGCGCTGCGCCTGCGTCTTTTGCGGCATATAGCCGATGCGGTCGCGCCGCAGGCCGTCGCCAATGCGTATCTGCCCGCTCTTTGGGCGCACGAGGCCGAGCATGGCGCGCATCAGCGTCGATTTTCCCGAGCCGTTGCGGCCGAGCATCACGGTGTATTCGCCCCGCCGCAGGGCAAGGCTGACATGTTCCACGGCGGCGTGGCCCTCAAAGGCCACCGTCACGTCCCTGAGCGTCATCAGCGCCACGTTCGTCCCCTCCCTTCTGACAATCTTTGCACAAGCCGACCAGCACGCATTCGCGCGGATCGACGCGGAAGCCGTGCTCGGCATAGAGGTGCTCGGCGAGTTTGCCGGCCATTGCACAATCGACATGAAACATATTGCCGCAGCGCGAGCACACGACGTGGAAGTGGCGCTCGCATTCGTCGTCGCCGCCATGATACTGATAGCGCGAAATGCCGCGCGCGTCCTGATAGCGGCGTGCGGTCTGCTGGCGACAGAGGGATTCTAGAAAACGGTAGGCCGTGGTCAGTCCCACGCGCACCCCCTCGGCCTCCATGGCCCGCGCCAATTCCTCGGGCGTGAAACTCTGCATGGCGTGCGCGGCCAGAAAGCGCGTCATCTCCCGCTTCTGGCGGGTCTGGTATTCGCCGCGCATCAGTACAGCCCCTTTCTGAGCGCCTCGACGTTGCGCGTCATGAGGGAAAGATACGTCTCTCCGGCCTCAAATTCCTCGCCCGTGAGGCTCTGGCAGGAGTGCATCTCCACGATCTCGGCGCCCGTCTGTTCGGCGACCGCGTTGGCAACGTCCCGCGTAGACAATTCGATGACGTAGATGACAGGGACGCCGTCCTGCTCCACAGCGTCGATGAGCGAGGCCACGGCCTGCACGCTGGGCTGCGCTTCCTCCGAACAGCCGGAAAAGGCGGAACGGTAGGAAAGGCCGTATTCGCGGGCGAAGTACAAAAACGGGAAGCGGTCGGCAAAGACCAGTTCCGTGCGCGCCGCCCCGGAAACAAGGTCGCGGAAGGTCTGGTCGAGGCCGGCAAGCTGCGCGTCGTAGGCCGCGGCATTGGAATGATAGGTATCGGCGTTTTGGGGATCGGCGGCGCACAGCGCCTCTTCGACGCTTTTGAGCATGGCGCGCATGTTGACCGGCGAGGTCCAGATATGCTCGTCATAGGAGACGTCTTCATGGCCGTGTTCGGCGTGTTCCTCCTCAAGGGGCTGCACACTGTCCATCAGGCGCACGGCGGCGACGTCCGGCGCGTCCAGGAGCATGTCCTCCACCCAGGCGTCGCTCGCGCCGCCAATATACAGGAGCACGTCCGCCTCGTAGACGGCCTTGGCGTCCGCGGGCGTGGGCTCATAGGTGTGGGCGTCCATGCCCGGGCGGATCAGCAGCGTGAGGTTTTCCTCGCCGCCCAGCGCCTGCCGGGCAAGATCGTAACAGGGAAAGTCCGTGGCGACGACGCGAAGGCCTTCCTCCCCGCTTTCCGCCCCCGCCGCGCAGGCGGTGAGCAGCAGGCAGGCCAACAGAAGCAGCGATAGGGATCTGCGCATGGCGTTCGTTCCTTCCAAACTGAAATCAAATTTCAATTTCATAGTATATTCCTATTCCTCAGTTTGTCAAGTTATGATTCTTCGCATGCGCCCAATGTGTCCAAAGCATGACGGAGGGACGCTATTTTTATGGTAATATAAGCAAATGCTGGAAATCGTTCTCCAAAGCCTGTATAATGTATGGTCAGGAGGGATTTTCGCATGTTGTCGAAATTCAGCGTCAAGAAGCCCTATACCGTTATCGTCGGCATCATACTGGTCATCGTGCTCGGCGTGATCTCCTTTGCCAACATGACCACGGATCTTTTGCCGAACATGGATCTGCCCTATGTGGCCGTATATACGACCTATGTGGGCGCGACGCCGGAACAGGTGGAGAGCGATGTGACCCGGCCCATGGAGGCATCGTTTGCCACGCTTTCCGACATCAGCGGCATCACCTCCACATCCGCAGAGAATCTTTCGATCATCATCCTCGAATTTGAGAGCGGCGTGGACATGAACGGCGTGTTGATCGAACTCTCCTCGCAGATCGACATGCTGCGCGGCTCCTGGAGCGATTCGGTGGGCGCGCCGGTGGTGATGCAGATCAACCCGGACATGCTGCCCGTCTCCATTGCCTCCGTGTCCCTCGAAGGGGCGGACGTGCGCGAACTGACGGACTTCGTCGACGAAACGCTGCTGCCCAAACTGGAGGGCATCGACGGCGTGGCCTCCGTGTCCGTCTCCGGCGCGGTGGAGGAGACAGTCGCCATCACCATCGACGAAGACCGCATCGAACTTCTCAACAGCCTCATCCTCCGCGAAGTGGACGAGGAACTGGCCGACGTGGAAGCGCAGCTCAACAGCGCGCAGGCGCAGATCTCCGAGGGCAAGCGCCTGCTCGCCCGCGAAAAGAGCAACGCCCTTGGGCAGATCGACGATGCGCTTTCCCAACTCTCCGACGAGGCGCTTTCCGAACCGCTCGCGCAGGCGCAGGCGCAGCGCGAAACGCTGCAAACGCAGCTTGCGCAGACGGAGGCCGCCATCGCCGCCATGGAGGCGCTCACCTCCCTGACCCCGGAGCAACAGGCGCAACTCGACGCGCTCAACGCCCAACTCGCCGCGCTGCGGACGCAGCGCGAGGCGAAGCAGACGGAGCTGGAAGCGCTGCAAGGCGCCGTGACCGATCCCGTGGCGCAGGCGCAATACGAAGAAGCTCTGGCGCGGCGCGAAGAACTGCTTGGGCAGCGCGCCAGCCTGGAAAGTTACATCGAAGAACAGACGCTGCGCGACCCCGAAGCCCTGCGCACGCGGATCGCCACGCTGGACGCGCAGATCGCGAAAAACGAAGCTTCGCTCGCGGCACTGGAGGGCGAGATCGCCGCGCTGACCGCGCAGGCGGACGCGCTGGGGGCGCAGGACGCCGCGCTTGAGGAGCAGA
>CAMMGP010000033.1 GCA_946496415.1 uncultured Clostridia bacterium
GAGCGCTTCGAGCACCGCGCGCTGCCGGGGTTCCCCGCGCGAAAGCGGCAGCGCGTCCAGCAGCGCGCATTCCACCACCGGCGCCACATAGCGCCGCAGCGGCAGTTCCGCTGCGGCCACCAGGGCGCGGTCGAACATGTGCGTCTGCACGCGCACGCCGCGCGCGCCCCCTTCGGCCTCGTTGCGGTGCAGCACGTTGGCGTTGACCAGCACGGCGTCACCGGGCTTGACGAGGTATTCGCCGCGCTGCGTGGATGTCTTGAGCACGCCGGAGGCGCAGACGTTGATCTCCAAGGTAGCGTGCCAGTGCCAGTCCACGCAGGGGCCAGAATAGCCGTCGAACCGGCAATCGATGGCCGTGTAGGGAAAGCCCGGGTCGTAGCCCTGCAGTTTTTCCCGCTGGCGGTCGTCCAGCATCAGTTCTGTGGGATGATAGATCATTCGCGTCACATCCTGTCGCTATTTTACTTATATGCGTCGCTTTTTTTGTTGTTTTCCGCATTATCTTGCGGTATACTGCTATTGTACCACAGGGTGGTGCGAAAATCAAGGCTTTGGAGGGATCTTGCATGTTGTTTGTGAACGTTCAGAAACCCGACGCGCTTTTCCGCAAGATCGGCGAGTGCGAAGGAAATGTCTCCTATCTCGACGGACAGGGCGCGCGCCGCGACCTCAAGGGCGTCGCCGCGCAACTGCTGACCTTCGACGCGCCGCTGCGCCCGCAGCGCATCCCGGCGCTGGAAGTGCTGGCCGACAGCCCAAGGGACAGAGAGAAACTGATGAGTTTTATGGTGGAAATCGGCTACTGAAAAACGTTCCGCCGCCACGGTCAAGCGCCGTGGCGGCGGTTTTTCATGCGCGGCGGTAGCCGCGGATGCGTTCATCACCGGTAATCTTCTATCCTCTTTCCCGCCTCGAGAAATTCCCGCAAGTCCGGCAGGGACCAGATGCTGTCCGGCGAAAGGCGCAAAAAGCCTTTGGTCAGCACGCGGACATACAGGCGCATGCAGCCCGTCCGCCTGCGCCGGTACCAGCGCACGTTGCCCTGCGAATCGACCATATATCCCCGCAGGTATTTGGGCAGCCGCACGCTCCTGGGCACGTCGTAATAGCCGTCGAAGGCAAAGAACTGGCGATAGATGCGGCTTTGCTTCGTCAGCACATGGATCGCCGTAAGGAGGAAGAACCGCTCCGGCCTTTCCAGTACCGCGCGGATGTCCTCTTCGGAAGCGCCTGGCTCCACAAAACCGTCGCAGACGCGCATCAGCCTTACTTCCCGCTCTTCTTTAGGCAGCGCCGCATGCTCGACGATCTGCAACAGCGCGATCCCGCGGGCGGTCGCAAGTCCAAAGGTGCGGCCATAAGCGTCGTTTGATCGCATGTCTTCTGTTTCTCCCTTGCTCATTGCGCCGCGCGCACCCCTTCCCCATCGCTAACGAGCGTCACCGTGCCCTCGCGGGTAAACAGCACTTGCGCGCCGGCGGCTTCGAGGGCGCGGACGGTTTCGGGGTCTTCGGGGTCGTCTTCATCGCTGGTGATGACGGCGTACTGGGGAGAGACGGCGGCGAAGAAGGCGGCGCTCAAGTCCGCATAGCGGCCGTGGTGGGGCACTTTGAGTACGTCGCTTGAAAGGTCGCCCTCGTCGAGCAGTTCGGCAA
Organism: uncultured Clostridia bacterium; assembly: GCA_946496415.1. Classification (GTDB taxonomy): domain Bacteria; phylum Bacillota; class Clostridia; order Christensenellales; family Aristaeellaceae; genus Pullichristensenella. Next base: position 1,659 of record CAMMGP010000033.1, read on the forward strand.
GGCGGGCGTTTTCGGCGTCGCCGGCGAAGAGGAAGCGCACCTCCCCGTGGGTGAGGCGCACGACGAGGGAAAAGTCGTTTTCCTCGTCCTCGCCGTAGTCGTCCCTGTTGGCCACGTCGATGGAAAATTTGCAGCCGCCGAGAGTGAAGGACGTGTTTTGGGAGAGCGCCTCGGCCGCGACGCCCTGTTCCTCCAGCGCCTCGCGGTACTGGCGGTACTGCTTGGAATCCTTGTCGTAGTCCGGCTCCAGCACGCGGGCCACTTCGATGTTTTCGAGGATCTTGTCCGCGCCGCCGACGTGGTCCTTGTCAAAGTGGGTGATGATGAGCAGGTCAAGGCGCTCGATGCCGCGCGCGCGGATGGCCTCGGCCACGTCCTTGCCGTCGCCGTTTTCGCCCGCGTCGATGAGGACGGCCATTTCGCCGTTGTAGAGCAAAATGGCGTCGGCCTTGCCCACGTCGAAGAACACCGCCGTCAGTTCGTTTGCGGTCTCGCCCCCGGCGCAGCCGGCGAGCAGCAGGCAGAGCGCGATGAGCGCGCAGAGCAGTTTGCGCATGCTTGCCTCCTTGGATACAGGCGGGCCGGCGGCGCGCAAGGCAACCGTCGGCCCGGAAAGCGTTGTGCGGTTTTACAGCGCCAGCGCCGCACCCTTGTCGTAGACGGGCTTGAGCGCGCCGTAGAGTTCGCAGTAGAGGGAGTAGGCGTCCTGATAGGCCTTCTGGTTCTCGCGGATGGGCAGGGTCTCCGTTTCCACCTGGATGATGGAAGCGGCTTCCTCAAGGCTGCCCCACACGCCCGCGCCCACGCCGGCCACGAGGATGGCGCCATACGCGCCGCCCTCGCCGGAGGCGGACATGGTGTACACTGGCAAATCAAAGATGTCGGCCTGCATCTGCCGCCACAGCGGGGAGACAGAACCGCCGCCCGAGGTGTAGACCTTTTCGATGGACACGAAGCTGTTCATCAGATCGACGAGTTGGCGCAGGGAGTAGGTGACGCCCTCCATCACCGCGCGGGTGATGTCGCCGCGCGTGGAGGACAGCGAAAGGCCGTAGAACACGCCGCGGGCGTTGGGGTCGGGATACGGGCAGCGCTCGCCGGACATGTAGGGCGCGAAGAGCACGCCGTTGGCGCCGGGCCTGGACTGCTCGGCAGCCTGCCCCATGAGGTCGTAAACATTGCCCTTGCCCTGCGCGGCCATTTCCTTCAGATGCTCGCAGAGTGTATCGCGGTACCAGCGATAGCTGCCGCCGGCGGACAGGGTGCAGCCGATGGCCTGCCAGAGGCCGGGGGCGTTGTTGCAGAACATCTGCAAGGCGCCCTTGGGGTTGTCGAAGTACCTGTCCAGCGCCATGGAGACGTTGCCGGCCGTGCCGATGACCACGCCCACCCCGCCGGGCTTGACCAGCCCCGCGCCCGTGGTCTGGATGACGGCGTCGCCGCCGCCGGCGTAGACCGGCAGGCCCTCGGGCAGGCCCGTTTCCTCGGCGCAGGCGCGGGTGACGCGGCCGGCGAGGTCGGTCGATTCAAGCACATCCGGGAAGATGGCCTTGTCAAGGCCGGCCAGAGCGATGAGGTCGTCGGCCCAGACGCGCTCGCGGGTATTGAAGAAGCCCGTGCCCGAGGCGTCGGAGGCGTCGATGGCCAACTCGCCGCAGACCTTCAGGCGGATGTAGTCCTTGGGGCAGATGAAGCGCGTCATCTTCGCAAACAACTCCGGCTCCTCTTCCTTGAACCAGATGAGTTTGCCGCCGGTATAGCCGGCCAGCATCTGGTTGTTGGTGTAGGTGAGCAGGCCGGAAAGGCCGCCGGCCTTTTCGGTGATCCAGTCGCACTGTTTCTGCGTGCGGCTGTCACACCAGAGGATGGCGGGGCGGATGACGTTCAAGTCCTTGTCCAGCGCCACCAGGCCGTGCATCTGGCCGGAAAAGCTGACGCCGGCGATCTGGTCCTTGGGCACGTTGGCCTTGGGGAGGATGACCTTCAGGCCGCGCACCACCGCGTCCCACCAGTCCTGGGGGTTCTGCTCCGCCCAGCCGGGCTTGGGGGTGGAGAGCGGGTATTCCTGCGTGGAGGAAGCCAGCACCGCGCCCTTGTCGTCCACGAGGATGCACTTCGCGCCGGAGGTGCCGATGTCCAGGCCGATCAGGTATTTGCTTGCCATGCGTTTCATCCTTTCGTCTTTTCGTCGGGCTTGACCTTGATCTTCTTAAAATTGAGGCGGTTTTCCGTGCCGCTTAAGAGCCTGCGGATGTTGGCGCGGTGGCTGAAGATGGCCGCCGCCGCCAGCAGGATGGCGAAGATGAAGTACATCCAGAAATCGGGGCTGTTGCGGTAGGCGATGCCCATGACGATGGGAAAGGCCACCGCCGTGGTCAGCGAGGCCACGGACACATAGCCCGTCAGCGCCGCCACCAGCACCTCCAACCCCAGAAAGCCCAGCGCCATCTGCCAGGAAAGGGCGAAGATGATGCCCAGTGAGGCGGCCATGCCCTTGCCGCCGCGAAAGCCGCTGAACGCCGGCCAGTTGTGGCCGACCACGGCCATGAAGCCACCCACGAGCAGGCCCGGAGCGCCTGCCAGCCACTTGCCCAGCATACAGGCCAGGAACGATTTGAGCACATCTCCCACCAGCGTCAGAACGCTTGGCAGCCAGCCCAGCGTGCGCAAGACGTTGGTGGTGCCGGCGTTGCCGCTGCCGTGTTCGCGTATGTCCATGTGATAGCGCTCCGAGACGATGAGGCCCATGGAGATGTTGCCCAGAAGGTAACCTGCCACGACGATCACCGCGTAACGCCAGACCATAAGCATCCCTCCGCAATGCAATATGAAAACGGGCCGGGTCAGTCCTCCTTCTTGGAGCGTTCCCGGAGGATGAAGCGCAAAGGCGTACCCTCAAAGCCAAACGACTTGCGGAACTGGTTTTCCAGATAGCGCTCGTAGGAAAAGTGCATCAGTTCCATATCGTTGACAAAGAGCACGAACGTGGGCGGCTGCACGCCCTGCTGCGTGGCGTAGTAGATCTTCAGCCTGCGGCCCGAGGTGGCCGGGGGCTGCAGCGCCGCCTGCGCGTCGGCCATGACGTCGTTTAAAACGCCCGTGGTCACGCGGCGGGTGGCCTCGGCGTAGACGGAGCGCACGCTGTCCAGCACGCGCTGCGTCCGCTGGCCGGTCTTGGCGGAGATGAACAGCACCGGGGCGTAGGCCATGAACTTGAGCTGTTCGCGCACGTCCCGCACGTACTTTTCCAGGGTGCCCGTTTCCTTTTCCACCGCGTCCCACTTGTTGACGCAGATGACCGCCGCCTTGCCCTGCTCGTCGATGTAACCGGCGATCTTGGTATCCTGCTCGGTGACGCCCTGCGTGGCGTCGATGAGCAGAAGCGCCACGTCGCAGCGGTCGATGGCGGCCAGGGCGCGCACGACGCTGTAGCGCTCGAGCGATTGCTGCTCGATGGCGCGCTTTCTGCGGATGCCGGCGGTGTCGATGATGACGAAGGAGTCCTCGCCGTCGGAAAAGCGCGTGTCGATGGCGTCGCGCGTGGTGCCGGCGATGTCGGAAACCATCACCCGCTCTTCGCCGAGGATGCGGTTGACCAGCGAACTTTTGCCCACGTTGGGCTTGCCGACCACGGCGATCTGGATGGGCCTGTTTTCGTCGTCTTCCGCGTCCTCGTCGGGAAAGAGTTTGCACAATTCTTCCAAGAGGTCGCCGAAGTTCAGGAGGTTGACCGAGGAGATGCCGATGGGATCGCCCATGCCCAGCTGGTAGAAATCGTAAATTTCATCCATCATGCGCACGTTGTCGATCTTGTTGACCACGACCATGACGGGCTTGCCGCTCTTTCTGAGCATGTCGGCGACGTTCTCATCGTCCGCGGTCAGGCCCTGGCGGCCATCGACGAAAAAGAGGATGACGTCGCAAGTCTCCACGGCGATCTCCGCCTGCCGGCGCATCTGCGAAAGCAGGGGATCGTCGCTTTGCGGGTCGATGCCGCCGGTGTCGATGAGCGTGAACTTGTGGTTCTGCCACTCGCAGTCGGCATAGACGCGGTCGCGCGTCACGCCCGGCGTGTCCTCGACGATGGCGATGCGCCTGCCCGCCATCTGATTGAAAAAGGTGGATTTGCCCACGTTCGGGCGGCCCACGATCGCTACCAACGGCCTTGCCATGTGTTTGCCTCCAGTATCGCCGAAAGCACCTCGTCGCCGCGCCGCCCCACCGGGATCACCGGCTTTTCAAGGGCGCGGGAAACCTCTTCCAGCGTCATATCGTCCAAAAATACCGTTTCCCCATCGCGCAGCATGCATGCGGAGATGAGCACCGCCGCGCACTCCGCGCCTTGCAGTCCGCGCACGAGGTCGCCGCCGGTGAGCAGGCCGCTGACGGTGACGGAGGGACCGAAAAAGCCGTTTTCCAGCGCCCGGACTTCCACCGTCAGGCCCGTGAGAGGATGGGCGGCGAACATCTGCCGCAGAAACGGCGCCGCGGACACGCCGCAGGCGGCGAGGAGTTTTTGGCCCCCGCCAGGCTGCTTCTGTTCCTCCGGCAGGTCGGCGTATGCCTCGGAAAACTCCGTTTCCAAGAGGCGCAGCATGCCCACGCCGTCGTCGATCTGCTCATAGTCCTCGTATTCCCCGTCCTCCGGCAGGGGACGGCCGGCGGCGAGGTAGAACTCGTCCGAGGGGAAGACAAAGCGCGTGCCCAGCTTCTTTAGCAGCCTTTCTCGCCAGCGCCCGGCGATGTCCAGCACGGCGCGCGCTTCCTCGGGCGTATATTTATGCAGCGTGCAGAGGCCCCCGCGGTGATCCGTCAGCCCCACGGGCACCGGCGCCAGCGACCGCGCCGCGGGGTGCGTGGCGGCGAGTTTTTCGATGGTGTCCTCCAGCGCCGCGCCGTCGTTGATGCCCGGGCAGAGCACTGCCTGCGCATGGAACTCTATGCCGCCTTCGGCAAGCGCTTTAAGCTGCTCCGGCAGGCGCGCGCCCCGCGGCGTTCCGAGGATGCGGCTGCGCAGGAGCGGATCCATGGCGTGTACGGAGATGTACAGCGGCGAGGCGTGGCGGCGGACGATGCGCTCAAGCTCACGATCCGAGACATTGGTCAGCGTCACGTAGTTGCCCATCATCAGGCTCATGCGCCAGTCGTCATCCTTGAGGCGCAGCGAGGGCCGCGCGTGCTCTGGCAGCTGATCGACAAAGCAGAACAGGCAATGGTTGCAGCAAAGGCGCATGCCGGACATCAGCGGCTGGGCAAAGTTCAGCCCCAGCGGCTCGTATTCTTCCTTTTCGATATCGTATTCCGTTTCCACGCCGGCCCGGCGCGCCAGCAGGCGCACGCGACTTTCGGCGCAGAGGGCCTCGTAATCGAGAAGGTCAACGATTGTCTCGCCGCCGATGCGCAAAAGTTCGTCGCCCGCGCGGATGCCTGCGCGCAGCGCCGGACTGCCTGTATCTACGGAAACGATCTTTTGCGCCATTTCATCCTCCAAAACCTGCATAATGAACCATTCTTATTATGGCCCAAACTCGGCCGTTCGTCAATAGCGAAATGAGGGAACTTCCACCAAAAATTGTTGAAAAGGGCGGGATTTAACCATTATATGCTTGCCTTTTTGGCAAAAATAAAGTAAAATAAAGCGTCTTGAGACTTATTCCCGTGTGAATCTTGAATCTAGGGAGGAATACCATGTCGACAAAGTATGTCTACCTCTTCAGCGAGGGCAACGCCACCATGCGCAACCTCTTGGGCGGCAAGGGCGCCAACCTCGCGGAAATGACCTCGCTGGGTATGCCGGTGCCGCAGGGCTTCACCATCACCACCGAAGCCTGCACCCGCTACTACGACGATGGCAAGACCATCGGCGCGGACATCCAGGAGCAGATCGACGCCGCTCTTGTCAAGATCGAGGAGATCAACGGCAAGAAGTTTGGCGACGCCAAGAATCCCCTGCTGGTTTCCGTGCGCTCCGGCGCGCGCGCTTCCATGCCGGGCATGATGGACACCATCCTCAACCTCGGCCTCAACGACGAAGTGGCCGCTGGCCTCATCGCCGGCAACCCCGATCCCAAGTTCGAGCGCTTCGTCTACGACTCCTACCGCCGCTTCATCCAGATGTTCTCCGACGTGGTGATGGAGATCCCCAAGAAGACCTTTGAGGTCATCATCGACGAAGTGAAGGACACCAAGGGCGTCACCGAGGATATCGATCTGGACGTCAACGACATGAAGGAACTCGTCGCCCGCTTCAAGGCCTACTACCACGAGCAGAAGGGTTCCGACTTCCCCACCGATCCCAAGGCGCAGCTGATGGAGGCCGTCAAGGCCGTGTTCCGCTCCTGGGACAACCCCCGTGCCAACGTCTATCGCCGCATGAACGACATCCCCTACAGCTGGGGCACCGCCGTCAACGTGCAGCCGATGGTGTTCGGCAACCTCAATGAAAATTCCGGCACCGGCGTCGCCTTCACCCGCGACCCCGCCACCGGCGAAAAGGCCCTGTTTGGCGAGTACCTCATCAATGCTCAGGGCGAAGACGTTGTGGCCGGCGTGCGCACGCCCAGCCCCATCGCCAAACTGAAAGAGGACATGCCCGCGGTGTACGAGCAGTTCCAGAGCATCGCCCATAACCTCGAAAACCACTACCGCGACATGCAGGATATGGAGTTCACCATCGAAAACGGCAAGCTCTACATGCTGCAGACCCGCAACGGCAAGCGCACCGCCGCCGCCGCCCTGAAGATCGCCGTCGACCTGGTGGACGAGGGCATGATCACCGAGGAAGAGGCCGTGTTGCGCGTGGAGCCCAAGCAGCTCGACAGCCTGCTGCACCCCATGTTTGATACCAAGGCTCTGAAGGCCGCCAAGCCCATCGGCACCGGCCTTGCCGCCTCCCCGGGCGCTGCCTGCGGCCAGGTGGTGTTCACCGCCGAAGACGCCACCAAGTGGGCTGAGAAGGGCCACAAGGTCATCCTCGTGCGTCTGGAGACCTCTCCGGAGGACATCGAGGGCATGGTTTCCTCGCAGGGTATCCTCACCGTGCGCGGCGGCATGACCTCCCACGCTGCGGTCGTCGCCCGCGGCATGGGCACCTGCTGCGTCTCCGGTTGCTCCGAGATCAAGATGCGCGACCACGCCTTTGAATTGGGCGGCAAGACCTACACCGAAGGCGACTGGATCTCCCTGGACGGCTCCACCGGCAAGATCTACGGCGAAGCCATCCCCACCGTCGAGGCCA
>CAMMGP010000034.1 GCA_946496415.1 uncultured Clostridia bacterium
CTCTGCCACAGCTTCACCGCCGCCGGTTGGGAAGTGCCCGACGCCAAGGGGACGATGTTCGTCTGGGCGAAGACGCCGCGCGGATGGGAGGACGACGAGGCCTTCGTCACCGAACTGTTTACGCGCACGGGCATCCTCTGCACGCCCGGCAGCGCCTTTGCCTCGCGCGGAAAGGGTCATGTGCGCTTCGCGCTGGTGCGCCCGGCGGAAGAATTGACGGACTGCGCCGCGCGGCTGCAGGCAAGCGGCTTCCTCGGCGGATTTGACGGGCGGGGCAAAAGATGATACAATATCTTCAGGACTTATCTTGGGGAGGAACGCATCCTTGAAACGCTTTTGCACGGCGCTGATGGCGCTTTTGCTGCTCTTTGGCTGCGCGCGCGCGGAGGAGGACATATTCTCCGCCACCATCACCTCGCCCACGCCCACGGCGGGCGTCGGCTCCATCGGCCTGGCGATCTCCGAATACACCTACGCGGTGATCAGCAACGACACGCTGGGCGTGCGCTTTTCCTATCCTTCGCACTGGGAACAGACGCCGGGCCGGCGCACCATCTGCTATCAGGAGCCCGTGGCCGAGGGCGACATTCCCGCGCGCATGGCGGTATCGGTCAAGCAACTCAGCGACCGCCCGGACGACGATGAACTGACCCGCCAGCTTTCCTCGTTCATCACCGCCATTTTCACGCAGTTTGACCGCTACGAGATCGGCAACCTCATCACCGACGTGGCCTTCATGGGCAAATCGGCTTTTTCGACGATCTATCGCGGCTACAAGGGCGATCAGGTGATCGAGGGCATGGCGATCCTCACCGGCGTCGGCACGAAGATCTACGCCTACCACTTTTCCTGCGCCGCGGAGGATTACGACGCCATGGCGCCCGTGCGTGAATACATGCGCGCCCACGTGGAAGCCAACAACAGTCAGTGAGTTCTCTTTTCCGGAAGGGCCCGCGGAAAATTCCGCGGGCCTTGCCGTCTTTTGGAGAGAATAAAGGGAAGCGGGTTTTCGATGGCCGGCGGTGGTCCTTCCCTGTTACCCCTCCACCATATCGCCCGCCTGCGCCCTGGCCCGCTTCCCTGCCGGTCACCCGGCAGCATCAGTATAGCAATTTGCGCGCCCAATGCATAGGGAAAAGCGCCAAGATGTACATTTGCGGTCGCCAAGTGTCGGCAAAGAGCGTTGACGGCGCAAAAAGCGCCTCCTTTTGGGGAGGCGTTTGGCGTTAGCAAGTCGCCCGGGCGGCTTTTTTGGCCGCCTGTATGGCCTGCAATTCGCGCTGGCGTTCCAGGAGGATCACCAGGCGCGGGCGGTTGTAGCGCTGGATGAGGATGAAGGGCAAGTTGCCGAAAATGTCATAAAGCAGCATGCAGATCCAGTTCCAACCCCGAGGCAGCAACACGAGGAACATGGAGCTGAGAAGGATGAGCACCACGTGGACGAGTTCCGCCACGCAGGTCTCGCGGATCAGGCCCTCGACGTGCTCGGGGCTGCGCATGACGCCGATCTTCTTGCGGAAGGTGTGCGGTATATAGCGGCTCATGTCCGGCACTTTGTCCTTCCAGCGGTTGATGCCCAGTTTCAAATAGATATCGCCGTTTCGCTCCCAACCGTGGCAGGCGTAGGGGAAAACGCGGTAGTCAAAGTTCTTGCGCGGCATCATTTCGCCGATGAGGAAGCACAAGAGCCCCATCACCAGACAGATGATGCCAAAGCGCAGCACGAGGCCGAAGAAGGCGGGGATCTGCGACAGCAAGCGGGAAAACATCCAAGACCTCCTTGTGGGGGGCAGGCGGAAAAAGCCATTTTGATTTTAGAGGTAGTTTTATCATTATAGCAAGTGTGGGGCGGGAATGCAACGGATATTTGGTCGAGCGCAGATTAAAAAACGGCGAGAACAGCAAAAGCGCCGCCTTCCGGGTGGGAAGACGGCGCTTGGCTTTGAAGGGTTTACTTGGCGTCGCCGGTGCGCGCGTAGTGCGGCAACAGCTTCGGCGATTCCTCGGTCGGCTCGATGCCGGCGGCCTTCATCTCGGCCATGAACTTGTTCACATGCTCGAGCGTGGGCTTGCCCAGATGCACGTCCTTGCAGGCCTTGGCAGCGGAGATGCCGGCCTGACGGCCAAAGACGATGACGTCGAGCAGGGAGTTGCCCATCAGGCGGTTGCGGCCATGGATGCCGCCGACGGCCTCGCCGGCCACGAAGAGGCCGGGGATGCAGCTCTCGCACTGATCGTTGACGCGCAGGCCGCCGTTCTGGTAGTGCAGCGTCGGGTAGACGAGGATCGGCACCTTGCGCATGTCGATGCCATACTTGAGGAACATGCGCAGCATGGCGGGCAGGCGCTTTTCCAGCGTGCCTTCGCCGTGGATCATGTCGATCATCGGCGTATCGAGCCACACGGCCTGGCCTTCGGGCGTGGTCACGCCCTTGCCGCGGGCCTTGCACTCGCGGATGATGGAGGCGGCGGACACGTCGCGGGTCTCCAGCGGGTGCATGAAGGCTTCGCCCTCGGCGTTGATGAGCATGGCGCCCATGGAACGCACCTTTTCCGTGACCAGCGCGCCGTAGATCTGCAGCGGGTAGGCCGCGCCGGTGGGATGGTACTGCAGCGTGTCGGCGTAGAGGAGCGGCACGCCCGCGCGATAGCCGAGGATGAGGCCGTCGGCGGTGGCGCCGTAGTGGTTGGAGGTGGGGAAGCCCTGATAGTGCAGGCGTCCCGCGCCGCCGGTGGAGATGATGACGGTCTTGGCGCGGGCGATGAGGTGGCGGCCCGTTTCCATGTTGAGCAGCACCGCGCCGGCAGCGTGGCCGTTCTCATCGAGGATCAACTCGATGGCGGCGGTGAAGTCCACCACCGGGATCTCGCGGTTCCAGACCTCGTCGCGCAGCGTGCGCATGATCTCCGCGCCGGAGTAGTCCGCCGCCGCGTGCATGCGCTTGCGGGAGGTGCCGCCGCCGTGGGTGGTGATCATGGTGCCGTCCTCGGCCTTGTCAAACTCCACGCCCAGTTCGTTGAGCCACTTGACCGCGCCGGGGCCATCCATGACCAGCTTGCGCAGAAGTTCGGGCACGGCCGCGTAGTGGCCGCCGCCAAAGGCGTCGAGGTAGTGCTGGGCGGGCGAGTCGTTGGCCTTGTCGGCGGCCTGGATGCCGCCCTCGGCCATCATGGTGTTGGCGTCGCCGATGCGCAGCTTGGTGACGATCATTACATTCGCGCCGTTTTCATGCGCCATGACCGCCGCGGAGGAACCCGCGCCGCCGCCGCCGATGACGAGCACGTCCACATCGTAGTCGGGATGCTCAAGGTCGAGGTCGAGGCCGGAAACGCGGCTCTTGCCCTCGAGCAGCGCGCGCAACTCGACGGGCACCTTGTCGCCCTTGTTGACGCCCACGCGCAGCGTATCGAAGCCTACGTCGCGGTAGTCCGGGTGAAATTCCTTCAAAAGCGCGTCCTTTTCCTCGGCGCTCATGCGGCGCGGCTCCACCCCGATGCGCGAAGCGCGGGTGGCTTCCACCTTTTTAATGGATGCGAGCATGTCCTGAGAATACATTGGTCAAGCCCCCTTACTTCTCGATTTCGCGGTTGTTGTAGAGCTCTTTGATCTCGTCGATCGGCTTTTGCATGATGTCCTCGATGAGGGCGTTGAACTCGCCTTCCTCGATGGCCTTGACGCGCTCGGTGAGGTGCTTGGCCTCGGGCGCGATGTACTTGCCGTTCAGGCGGCGGGCCAGCAGGGCCACCTGCGGGTGGGAGATGCCGGCCGGGCAGCGGGAGGAGCAGATGCCGCACATGACGCAGTCAAAGGACTCCTCGGCGCACTTCTTGAACTCGCCGCGCTGGGCGTAGGCGATGTACTGCATGACGTTGAGGCTCTGCGGGCAGGCCTTGGTGCAGGCGTTGCAGCCGATGCAGCTGTAGATTTCCGGGTAGAGCTGCATCATGATCTGCTCCTGCGGGCGCACCTTCTCGATGTCGTAGACCTGCTTGACCAGGGGGAAGTACGGCAGCGTGGCCACGTACATGTTCTCCTCCACCTTGGTGGAGCAGGCCAGGCACATCTTCAGCTCCGAGGAGCCCTTGACGCGGTAGACGGTGGCGCAGGCGCCGCAGAAGCCGTTGCGGCAGCCGCAGCCGCGCTTGAGTTCGTAGCCCGCGTATTCCAGAGCGCCCATGATGGTCAGGCTCTCCGGCACTTCGTATTTCTTGCCCATCAAATAGACCGTAATCATTTTATCAGCCATGGTTCAGCCCTCCATCAGTATTCGTCCGGCAGCTCGTCAAGCTGGTCAAAGCGGAAGACGGGGCCGTCCTTGCAGACGTACTTGGTGCCGATGTTGCACCGGCCACACTTGCCCACGCCGCACTTCATGCGAAGTTCCATCGTGGTGTAGACCTGCGTCTTTTCAAAGCCCAGTTCGCCCAGCGACTGCAGGGTGAACTTGATCATGATCGGCGGGCCGCAGACCAGCACCGTCTTGTTGGGGTCAAAGCCCAACTCGGTGACGTAGGCGGGCACAAAGCCCACGTGGCCGTCCCAGTCGTCCTGCGGGCGGTCGATGGTCAGGTGCACGTCCACATCCGGGGCCTTCATCCACACATCGCGGATGATGTCGATGTCCACCAGATCCTCCTTGGAGCGGGAACCGTAGACGATGTCGATATGACCGTAGTCCGCGCGGTTGGCGAGCATGTACTCAATGACGCTACGCAGGGGCGCAAGGCCGATGCCGCCGGCGATAAAGACCAGATCCTTGCCCTTGAGTTCGGTGGTCACCGGGAAGCCGTTGCCGTAGGGGCCGCGGACGGTGACCTGCTGGCCCACGTCCATCTGGTGCAGCCAGCTGGTGAGGCAGCCGCACTTTTTGATGGAGAACTCCATGTGGTCGGTGCAGGTGGGCGACGAGGTGATGGAGAACATCGCCTCGCCCACGCCCGGGATGGACAGCATGGCGCACTGGCCCGGCATGTGCTTGAAGCACACGCCCGTGCCCGTGTCCGCGCGCACGACCGTGAAGGTCTTGACGTCCGGCGTATCGCGGCGGATGGACGTCACCACGCCGATGGTGGGGATCAGAGCGTTGTTGTTCATTGTTTCTTCCCTCCCAGCGTGCGGATCACCTTGGCGATGTGCAGGTGCATCGGGCACTTGCTGACGCAGCGGCCGCAGCCGACGCAGGAGTACATGCCCTCGTTGTTGGCGGGGAAGTACACCAGTTTGTGCATGAAGCGCTGACGGAAGCGCTCCATCTGCGTCTTGCGGTTGGTGCCCGCGGCCATCATCGTGAAGTCGGAATACATGCAGCTGTCCCAGCAGCGGTAGCGCTGGATGCCGTGCCCGGTATCAAAATCGCGGATGTCGTAGCACTGGCAGGTGGGGCAGACGAACGTGCAGGTGCCGCAGCCCAGGCAGGCCTGATAGAGGTCCTTCCACTCGGGGGCGTTGAACTTCTCCATCATGTGCTCGCCGTCAAAGCCGGTGAGGTCGAGGTCGGCAAGCGGGTTTTTCGCCATCTTGGCGCGGGCCTCGTCCTTGGCGGCGGCAAGCGGCGCGCCGTCGGTCTCCTCGCAGAGGTCCTTAACGGCGGCGAGCAGCTTTTCGCCCTTCTCGGTCTTGGCGCTTAAATACATCTCGTCGCCCAGCACCCAGGCCTGCACGTCTCCTTCCGGCTCGGCAAGATCGATGCCGAACACGGAGCAGAAGCAGGTCTCGCGCAGGGGCTCGAGGCAGCCCAGAGAGACCACGGTGCCGCAGTTGCGGCGGGCCTCATAGTAGCTGTCCACGGGGTCGGAGAGGAAGACGCGGTCGAGCACGTCGAAGCTGCGGGCGTCGCAGGCGCGCACGCCGAAGAGCACGAACGGCTCGGTGGGAAGTTCAGGGTTCTCGATCTCGATGCTCTTGCCCGAGACGCGGAACGCCATGAGATCCTCGCTCTGGGGGAAGAACAAATCCTTGGGGGACTTGACGGTCATCTCTCCCAGCGTGACTTCACAGCCGCTTTCCCAGAGGTCGTAGTTGACCTGACCGGCGCGCTTCACCGGCAGGTAGAGCTTCGCGGAATCGCTGATGCGGGAGTACAGCGCGTCCGCGTTGGCAGTTTTCAGCTTCAGCATGCTATTCCCCCCTGTTCAGGACGACGGAAGGCTCCGCGTCGGCCTTGGTGAAGTTGATGAGCGGGTGGCGCGCCTCGGCGTCCTCGCCGGCCTGATAGTCGCCATAGAGCGTGTCCATGTCCTTGATGAACTTGCGGTTCAGAAGGTGCAGCGGGATGCCCTGCGGGCACACGCGCGAGCACTCGCCGCAGTCCGTGCAGCGGCCGGCCACGTGGAAGGCGCGGATGATGTGGAACTGGTTCTCCTCGAAGGTATCGACGTTGGCCTTGGCGGCGACGCCGGAATCCGGGTTGTCAAACACGCACTTGATGCACGTGCAGGCCGGGCAGACGTTGCGGCAGGCATTGCAGCGGATGCACTTGGAAAGCTCGCTGCGCCAGAAGGCGTAGCGCTCCTCGGGAGTCTTTTCCTCGAGTTCGCGCACAGCGGCGAAGCGGTCGCTTTGGGGCACCTCGCGGCAGGATTCGTCGTCGATGACTTCATCAGAGATGGCGAAGTTCTTGCCCTTGCAGAACTCGCACTTCATGCACAGGCCGTCCTTGCCCTCCATGCCCTTGCAGCCCACGCCCAGCACGTAGATGTTCTCGCGCTTGACGCGGTGCTCGCAGAGGAGTTGGTTGAGGCTCAGAGAATCGCAGGGCTTGATCAGCGCCAGCGTCTTGCCCTCCAGCTTGGAAACCTCGACCAGTTTCTTGGAGAGGTTGGCCGCGCAGAATTTGTCGTAGACCAGTTTGTCGATGTTGCCTTGTTCAAACAGGGCGGGGGTGCGCTCGTAATCGAACTCGCCCTTTTCCCAGCCCAGAACGCGCTGCACTTCGCCGGAGGCGAGGAGCTCTTTTGCGCGCGCGATGACTTTTTCAGCTACTGCTTGCATCTCAGATCCTCCAGCTTCACATTCTCACCCAACTCGTGGATGGTGGCGGCGAAGTCGTTCATGACGCTGGCGAAGCGCGCGCCCTCGGCGGCGGAAACCCACTCCACGCGCACGCGGCGGCGGTCGACGCCCAGATAGTCCAGCATGCTGAACAGAAGCGTCATGCGGCGACGGGCATAGTAGTTGCCGCTGGTATAGTGGCAGTCGCCCGGATGGCAGCCGCAGAGGATCACGCCGTCGGCCCCGCGCTGGAAGGCGCGCAGGATGAACAGCGGGTTCACGCGGCAGGAGCAGGGCACGCGGATGATCTTCACATCCGCGGGATAACTCAGGCGGCTGGAGCCGGCCAGATCGGCGCCCGCATAGCTGCACCAGTTGCAGCAGAAGGCCACGATGAGGGGCTTGAACTCCTTTACTGTGCTTTGCATATCGCGTCCACCTCCGCAATGATCTGTCGGTTGGCGAAGCCCTTGAGGTCCATCGCGCCGGACGGGCAGGTCACGGTGCAGGCGCCGCAACCCTGGCAGACGGCCTCGTTGACCTGGGCGATGCGGCGAACCTCACGCACGCCGGGGCCGCGGACTTCCTTGTCCACGTAGGTGATGGCGCCGTAGGGGCAGACCTTCTCGCACTGCGAGCAGCCGTTGCACAGAAGCTCGTTGGAATGGGCCACGCAGGGGTTGGTGACCAGATGATCCTTGGACAGAAGGCCGATGACCTTCGAGGCCGCCGCGCCCGCCTGGGCCACGGTTTCCGGAATGTCCTTGGGACCCTGGCAGACACCAGAGAGGAACACGCCGGCGGTCGGGCTCTCCACGGGGCGGAGTTTGGGATGCGCCTCGGTGAAGAAATCGTTGGTGTCCATGGAGGCGGTCAGCATCGTCGCCAGATCGCGCGCGCCGGGGTTGGGCTCGATGGCCGCGGCCAGCACCACCATGTCGGCGGCGATGAGGCGCTGCTCGTTGTTGATCAGGTCGCTGCCCTGCACCATCAATTTGCCGTCCTGCTCCCAGACCTTGCCGACCATGCCCTTGATGTACTCCACGCCGTACTGCTCCACCGCGCGGCGGTAGAACTCGTCGAAGTTCTTGCCGGGGGTGCGCACGTCGATGTAGAAGACGTGGACGTTGACATCCGGGTACTTGTCGCGCACGAGCATGGCGTGCTTGGCGGTGTACATGCAGCAGATCTTCGAGCAGTAGGGCTTGCCCTTGCCGGCATCGTCCGAGCAGCGGGAGCCGACGCACTGGATGAAGACGATCTCATGCGGATGCTCGCCGTCGGAGGGGCGCACAAGCTGGCCCTTGGTGGGGCCGGCGGCGTTCATGATGCGCTCGAACTCCAGAGAGGTGACGACGTCCTTGCAGGTGTTGTAGCCGTACTCGTCAAAGCCGTCAAGGTCGATGGGCTTGAAGCCCGTGGCGGCGACGATGGCGCCGTACTGGCGCTCGATGACCTCATCCTGCTGCTTGTAGTCGATGGCGCCCGCGGTGCAGACCTTTTCGCACAGGCCGCACTTGCCGGTCCTGAGTTTGATGCACTGCTCGGGATCGATGCAGGCGACGTTGGGGATGGCCTGTGCGAACGGGATATAGATGGCCGTGCGCGTGTTCAGGCCCATGTTGAACTCGTTCTTGCCCTTGCGGGAGGGGCATTTCTCCATGCACGCGCCGCAGCCGGTGCACTTGGTGGTGTCCACATAGCGCGCCTTTTTGCGGATGGTGACGGTGAAGTTGCCCACGAAGCCGGAGACTTTTTCGACCTCGGCGTAGGAGATGATGTCGATCTTCTCGCTCTGGGCGGCGTCCACCATCTTCGGGGTGAGGATGCAGGCCGCGCAGTCCAGGGTCGGGAAGGTCTTGTCCAGTTGCGCCATGCGGCCGCCGATGGTGGGCGATTTTTC
>CAMMGP010000035.1 GCA_946496415.1 uncultured Clostridia bacterium
GCGGCCTCCACGGTGAAGGTGGGCACGAAGCCGCGCTCGACGATGAGGTCGTAGACCTTCTGGGTGTAGACGCAGCTTTCCAGCGCCTTGACGAAGTCCGCCTCGGCGTTCTCCGGCTTGACGGCGAAGACGTTGACGTAGGACTGGCCGGCGAGGCTGTCGGCGGTCTCGGCGTAGGCGGCGTCGGTGTTGGGGTTGAGGCCGGCGAGGGCGGCGTTGTTGCCGTTGATGACGGCGAAGGCCACGTCGCCGCGCAGGCCGGGGATGAGTTCGGCGTTGGCCTCGTAGAACTCAAGGCCGTTGGGGTTGAGATCGCCGGTGATGTCGTCCGGGGTGACGACGCTCTCCAGCGTGGTTCCCTCGGGCACGGAGATGAGGCCGGCGTCGGCCAGCAGCAGGAAGGCGCGGGTCATGTTGGTGGGGTCGTTGGGCACGGCGATGGCGTCGCCCTCGGCGATCTCGTCCAGAGAGGTCTTGGTGCCGGGATAGATGCCCATGGGCTCAAAGTGGGTGGGAATGACGGCGACAAGCTGCTCCTCCTCGGAGACGGAGGCGTTGTAGCCGTCCAGATAGGGGATGTGCTGGAAGAAGTTGATCATCACGTCTCCGCCGGCGACGGCCGGGTTCTCGGTGACGTAGTCCGTGACCTCGATCAGCTCCAGCTCATAGCCGGCAGCGGCAAGGTCTTCCTCAATGAGGCGGACGACCTCCGCGTGCGGGCTGGGCGTGGCGATAACGGACAGCGTCTCGGCCATGGCGCAGCCGGTGAAGGCGAGCGCGAGCACCAGCAGGGCGGTAAACAGTTTCTTCATGGGGACTCCTCCTTTTGAAAATGGGGTCGGGTATGGGGTCGGGCCGCAGCCCGGGACCGTCAGCGGATGCGGTGGTCGAACTTGCGGGTGAAGTAGGAACCGAGCATGGTGATGATCTGCACGAGGATCACCAGGACGATGCTGGCCGCGTACATGACGTCGTACTGCCGGAGGTTGAGGCCGCGGGTGATGGCCAGAGCGCCCAAACCGCCGCCGCCCGCGGCGCTGGCCATGGCGGTGTAGCCGAGGATGGTGGTCATGCAGATGGCGAAGCCGTTGATCAGCGAGGGCATGGCCTCGGGGATGAGTACCTTGCGCACGATCTGGAAGGTGCTTGAGCCCATGGACTGGGCGGCTTCGATGATGCCGTTGTCCACCTCGTTGAAGCTGCCCTCCACCATGCGCGCCACGTAGGGGAAGGCGCTCACCGTCAGGGGGAAGATCACCGAGACGGTGCCGATGGCGCGGCCCATGACCACGCGCGTCACCGGGAAGAGCATGGCCAAAAGGATGATGAAGGGGATGGAGCGCAGAAAGTTGACGATGGCGCCGGCCACGGCGTTGAACGTGGGCATGGGGCGGATGCCGCCGCGCCGGGTGATGACGAGCAGAACGCCCAGCGGCAGGCCGATGATGTAGCTGATAAGTGTGGAAGGCAGCGTCATTTGCAGCGTTTCCGCCAGCGCCTCCCAGATCTGGTTCCAATTCATTGCGGCCACACCTCCTTGACGGTCAGGCCCTTGGCGTTGAGGAATTCGACGATCTTGCGCCGCGCGGCGTCGTCCCGCGGCATTTCGATGAGCATCTGGCCGTAGGGCTTGTCGTTGAGGCGGCGGATGTTGGCGGAGAGTATGTTGACCTCCACATCGCACTGTTTGACCAGATCGGCGATGACGGGCTGGTTCTCCATGCCGCCGTCAAAGACGATGCGCAGCGCCGGCACGGGCGGGCGGTCCTCATCCTCGTTTTCGGGGAGGATGCCGAAGAGGCGCTTGCCCGCCGCCGAGCGGGTGTGGACAAAGACCTCGTCCACGCTGCCCTCCTCGGCGATGTGGCCGCCGTCGAGTATGGCCACGCGCGTGCAGATCTGGCGGATGACGGCCATTTCGTGGGTGATGACCACCACGGTGATGCCCAGGCGCTCGTTGATGTCCTTGAGCAGGGCGAGGATGGACTGGGTGGTCATGGGGTCGAGGGCGCTGGTAGCCTCGTCGCACAAAAGCACTTCCGGGTCGCTGGCCAGGGCGCGGGCGATGGCCACGCGCTGCTTCTGGCCGCCGGAGAGTTGGGCGGGATAGGCGTCCGCCTTATCCTCAAGGCCGACGATCTTGAGAAGTTCCATCACGCGCTGGTTGGCCTGCGCCTTAGGAACCCCGGCGATCTCCAGCGGATAGCGCACGTTGCGCGCCACCGTCTTTTGCATCAGCAGGTTGAACTGCTGGAAGATCATGCTCACGCGGCGGCGCATGCGGATGAGTTCCTTGCCCCTGAGGGCGAGTATGTTTTCGCCGTCGATGAGTATCTGGCCGTCGGTGGGCGTGTCCAGGCGGTTGATGCAGCGGATGAGCGTGGACTTGCCCGCGCCGCTCATGCCGATGATGCCGTAGATCTCGCCCTTTTCGATCTTCAAACTCACGCCGCCGAGGGCCACGACCTCGCCCCCCGGCACGGGATAGACCTTTTTTAAATCCCGCAATTCGATCAATGGTTGCGCCACGATCTGTTCATCCTTTCCCACTCTGCAATACAAAAGCCGCTCCGCATGATTGCGAAGCGGCAGAGATCCACGATTCCTCAGCGAATATCCGGCAACACAAATCACACGCGAAGGCAGCCTGCGCGCTTGGACATTCGCATGGCAAACTGCTTCATCGTGCAACCCTCCTTCGTATGATGCCGTGTAAAGGAACGATTGTGGATATTATAGCGCCTCCCCGTGCAAAAGTCAACCGTTTCCGGCAGGATCGCGGCGAAAAGGCGGCGATTTAATCAAAGGATTACAATTTGCTCGCAGAAAGGGGCGGTTTCCTCTCCGCCCTCTCCCCCGCCGCTTTCCCGCGCGCTCGATCCCGAAGGAACTGCCGTGCAAAGACGCGCGCTTTGAGGGTGCGGAAATTGTTTTGCGATATTTTTTAAGAAATCCATTGACAAGCGCATATTTTCATGCTATTATTTATGCATAGATGCTGATTATTTTAAGTTCAAACGTCAATTTCGGACGAACCATTTGCACATCCCCCGCCGCATCTTACCGCGCTTTGAGAAGTACAACCGGACAACCGCCCAGAACGATGGAAAATGGTTTCTCGTTTTTCTTTTTTCTCCTTTGAGCAAACGATTGCGCGCATTGTGTCTCTGTTGTATCCATTCGGAACGAAACGTTCCGAAAAAATAGAGGAGGAGCATACGATGAAGAAGGTTCTGACGATTTTGTTGACGCTTGCCCTTTGCCTGTCGCTGTTTGTGGTCGCCGCTGCGGAAGAAGACGACCCCATCGTGATCGGCCAGGTATTCTGGGGCCTGCACGACTCCTACCAGCATGCCCATCAGGTGCAGACACAGAAATACTGCGACGAGTTGGGCATCGAGTACATTCCCATTGACGGCCAGATGAAGCCGGAAGTGCAGGCGGCGGGCATGGAAGACCTGATCGCCCGCGGCGTGGACGGCATCATCTGCCAGGCCTACGATCAGGCTTCGATGGAGTTGTCCATCCAGGCCGCGCAGGACGCGGGCATCCCGGTTGTCTCGTTCGTGAACGTGTCCTCCGGCGATGTGCTCTATCCCTCCGTGGAGATGGCCGAGGAGGCGGGCGCCATTGAGATGGGACGCATCGTCGGCGAAAAGTTCAAGGAGAACTTCCCCGACACCAACGTCAAGCTGGTCACCATCAGCGATCCTTCGGTGGAATGGGCGCACAATCAGCGCACGATGGCCTTTGTGCGCGGCCTGCAGGAAGTGTTCCCGGATCTTGAGCATGTGTTCAACGGCGGCAAGTCCGATCGTGAGATCGCCTACTCCACCGTGGAAGACGTGTTGCAGCGCGATCCTGAGGTCAACGTGATCTTCGGTTACGACGCGGAGAACGGCCTGGGCGCCATCGCCGCGCTGGAGGCCTCCGGCCGTGGCCAGGCGGAGGACTACGTCTGCAAAACGGAAATGGTCGTTTCCGTGGACGGCTCCACCGACGAGATCCTCAAGGTCATGGATCCGAATTCCTCCTATGTGGCTACGCTGGCCCTGCGGCCGAGCGAGAACGCCCGCGCCTGCGTGGACATGATGCTCAAGGTCATCAACGGCGAAATTGACATGTACGACACCACCCAGAACGTCAAGATCCCCTCGTTCGTCATCGACTGCTGGAACATGGACATCGCCAGCACCGAGCAGTTCATGCTGGAAGAGTGGGAGATCGAGATCGACATCGCGGCCGAGTTGGGCCTGTAAGGCCGGCGGCGTTCCGGAAACTCGCCAAGGGAAGCCACGCTTCCCTTGGCGCTGTTGAATGGAGGATGCAATGCACAGCAACGATTATATTTTGGAAATGCGGGGAATTGTAAAGCGATATCCCGGCGTGATGGCGCTCAAGGGCGTGGATTTCGCCGTGCAGCGCAACACGGTGCATTGCCTGGTCGGGGAGAACGGCGCGGGAAAATCCACGCTGATCAAGATCCTCACCGGCGTGGAAAGGATGACGGAGGGCTCGATCACGCTGGATGGAAGGCCTTACGCGGGCAGAAACGTGCGAGAGGCCATGAACGCCGGCATCAGCACCGTTTATCAGGAGTTAAACATCGTAAACCAGCTCACCGTGGCCGAAAATCTCACGCTGGGGCGCGAGAGCAACCGTTTCGGCGTGCTCAAAAGCAATCCGCAGGAGCGGTCGTTTTCCATGCTCCGGGAATTTGCCCCGGACGTGCCCCTCAACCGGCCGGTATCGCGGCTCAGCTTTGCGGAAAAGCAGCTGCTGGAGATCGTCAAGGCGGTCAGCACGGACGCGAAGCTGGTCATTATGGACGAGCCGACAGCGGCGCTGTCCAAGCGCGAATCCGAGCGGCTCTATGAGGTCGTGCGCAAGCTGAAGGCGCGCGGCATCACAGTGATCTACATATCGCATGTGCTCGACGATATATTTACCATCGGCGACGAAGTCACCGCCCTGCGCGACGGCAATATCGTCGGCACGCGCGCGGTGGAGAGCACCACGCGCGAGGAATTGGTGGAAATGATGGTGGGCAAGGTCGTGCACAGCGGCTATTCCACCGACGGCCGCACGCCCGGCGACGTGCTTCTGGAGGCGCGCGATCTTTCCACGCGCTCGGTGCACGCGCTGAACTTCACGCTCAAAAAGGGCGAGATCCTTGGTTTTTACGGCCTGCGCGGCGGGGGCAAGAGCGAAACGGCGCGGGCGCTGTTCGGTCTGGACCGCCTGACCGGCGGACAGCTGCTGATCGAGGGCAAAAACGTGAAAATCCGCAATCCCCAGCAGGCCATGCGCCTGGGGTTGGCGATGGTGCCGGAAGAGCGCCTCAGCGAGGGCCTGTTTATGAAGCTCTCCGTATCGGACAATATCGCGGTCACCAATTATAAAAACACCAGCCGCCTCTGCGTGGTCAACGAAAAGAACAAGGACGCCATCGCCGAAAAGTACGCCCACGATCTCAACATCAAATTGCACAGCATCCGCCAGCGGGCGAGCACGCTCTCCGGCGGGAACCAGCAGAAGGTCGTCATCTCCAAGTGCCTGAACGCGCGGACGCGGGTTCTGATGCTGGATGAACCCAGCCGCGGCATCGACGTGGGCGCCAAGGAGGAGATCTATGCCATCATTCGCCAGTTGGCGGGCCAGGGCGTGGGAATTCTGGTGTTCTCCTCGGAATATGAGGAGATTGCCGCCCTGTGCGACCGCGTGGCGCTGATGCTCAACGGCGAGATCATCGCCATGCGCAAAAACAGCGAACTGGACACGCGGGAGGTGCACATCCTCACGATGGGCAAAGGAGACAAAGCATGATGCGAGCAAAGAAATTCGATAAAGCAAATTATCAGAGGCTGGTGATCGTCGGCGTGCTGCTGGTGATCATGCTGGCGCTGACGGTGCTGTCCGACCGGTTCCTGACCATCGACAACATCACCAACGTGCTGCGGCAGCAGGTGGCCACCGTGATCGCCGGCTGCGCGGTGACGCTGCTGATGGTATCGGGCAATTTTGACCTGTCCATCGGCTCGATCATGGCCATCGCCGGCTCGATGACGGCCATATTCGTGACCTGGGGCATGCCCGTCGCCGTGGCCGTGCTCATCGCCGTGCTCATCGGCACGGTGGTCGGCGTAATCAACGGCCTGCTGGTCATCCTGCTGGACGTGCCATCCATCATCGCCACATTGGGCACAATGTACGCCGTGCGCGGCGCGGCCTGGGTCATCACCGGCGGCAATTCCGTCAGTCGCGGCCTTTCCCGCGATTTCACGGTGCTGGGCCGCGGCTATGTGGGGCCGATCCCCCTGTGCCTGCTGATCACCGCGATCATCTTCCTGCTGTTTTTCTTCATCCAGCACAAAACGCTGCTGGGCAAATACGCCTTCGCCATCGGCGGCAACCGCCGCACCGCGCTGCTGAGCGGCATCAACGTGCGCCGTGTGGGCGTGGCGCTCTATGTGCTGGTGGGCGCGCTCTCGGCTTTTGCCGGCTCGATGACGGCCTCCCGCCTGGGCGTGGGCAACGCCAACATCGGCGACGGGTTCGAGTTCGATGTTGTGGTGGCGGTCGTTCTGGGCGGCACGAGCCTGGACGGCGGCGAAGGCTCGGTGTTCGGCATGCTTATCGGCGCGCTGATCGTGGGCTTCATCGCCAACGGCCTCAACCTCATGGGCGTGTATTCCTTCTATCAGGAGATCGTCAAGGGCGTGGTGCTGGTGGGCGCCGTGCTGCTCGACCGCGTGCTGCAAAGGCGGCTTCAGGCATAAGGAGGCTTGCGCATGTTTGATTACAGGATCGCCTATGGTTGCTGGCTGAACGATTCGCGGGAAAAGCCCATCGTGGACGAGGACTGGCCTTCCATCCGCATCGACGCGGACACGCTTTCCTCGCTGGAAAACACGATGGCGTTCCTCAAAATGGCGGGATACAACTATCTGGACGTGTTCGGCCTGATCACCAACCACAGCTGGGAGGACGACATCGTCTCCACCGTCAGCGCGGAGCGCAGAGAAAAGGTGCGCGCGGTGATCGACATCGTGCACCGGAACGGCTTGAAGGTCATTTATGGCCTGGGCGTGTACAGCTGGGGCTTTGACGGCATCATTGCCCGCAACGCCGAAGTGCGCGGCACCAGCGCGCAGGCCATGTGCGCATCCTCCCCCGCCGCGGACGAAATCATGCGCCGCGTGGTGGATTTTGTCTGCGAGACGTTCGCCATCGACGGCTTCCATCTCGAGGCGGCGGATCAGGGGCGCTGCGAGTGCGAAAAGTGTCGCGCCTTTGAAAGCGATATCGACTACTACAACAGCATCAACGTCCGCGTGGCCCGCTATATCCGCGAGCGCTGGCCGGGAAAAACGCTGCTGGTGAACACCTCCGGTTATCTCTCCTGGGGCGACCGCTTCAGCGAGCGGCAGCTTGCCCAGATCGCCGAATTGGGGCGCGAGATCGACGTATTCATCGACGTGGGCAGCCATGGGCCGTTCGTGGACGAACGGGATCGGGCGGCGTTTCTCAAGACCTTTCCGGCGGCCTTTGGCGAATCCAACGGCTTCTGGATCTATCCGCCGCAGCGCTGGGATCGCCTGCGCTGGTTCATCCCCCATCACAACCAGAATTTCCAGACGCTCAAGCGCCTATGGAACGACGGCGGTCGCGCCTGCGAGTTGTACCTTTCGCCGCTGAACAATCCCGGCGCAGAATTGACCACGCTGTGCAACGGCCTGTTTTTGAACGACCCGACCTCCGATGTGCGTCAAAACTTGCGGCGCGCCGTGGACATGCTCTACGCGCCGGAGAGCGACGCGCAGCGCGAGCGCATCGCCGCCATTTTCGACGGCGCAGAGGCGGCGTTTTTCGCCGCCTGGCATCCGCAGCGCGACCGCGAATTGCCGCAGGAACTCTCCGACGGCGTGGAGCACGCCTTCGTCTGGTCCAGGGAGCATCCCGAAAAGGCCGTGCCGGGCGAGTTCTTCCTCGAACGGCTCTACGGTCTGGGGCCGGGCTTTCCCTGCTACCTGACGCTGCATTTCGACGCCGAGGGCCGCGCGAAATACCGCAAGCGTATGCGCGATGTGTTGGCGCTGGCGCGAGAAGCCGTGGCCGCCCAGCCGTGCGAACGCCTGCGGCGCGTACAGACCTGCCTGGAAAACGTGCTCGCCGACATCGACCTGGCTGACCAACAGGCGCGGGTTCTTTCCTGATTTCCCTTCAAACCGACGGCTCCCCGGCGGGCATCAAGCCCGTCGGGGAGTTTTTTCGCGCCTCACAGTCCCCGCGCGGCCTGCGCCGCCCGCGCGCGCAGGTCGGCAAATGTGCCGATATTCCCGGGGTCGCGGCTGATCCTGCCGCGCACGTCCGCGGGCAGGGCGAGGTAAAAATCCCGCGCCTGGGCGTCGTTTTCCAAAAGCGCGGTGAGGTCGGCTTTTCCCATTTTGATCACCTCGCAAACAGTTTGCCCGGCGGACAAGAATGGATTGTGTAGCAAAATATCCCTCCGCCGGGTTGACGGAGGGATCAGGATGTTGACAAAGTCAACAGACTGACAGAGCGTTGAGAAAGCCCGCAAGACAAGGAAGCTGTGCTTGCATCCAAGGGAGCTTACATAGACGTAAGTGACCGCAGGATGCAAGTGCAGCTGACGAGGAAATTTTGCC
>CAMMGP010000036.1 GCA_946496415.1 uncultured Clostridia bacterium
CGGCGGTGTCGTAGTCGGTGGAGACGGTCTCCGGGTTGTTGTTGACGATGACCACTTCAAAGCCCATGCGCCGCAGCGTGCGCACGCAGTGGACGGAGGAATAGTCAAACTCGATGCCCTGCCCGATGCGGATCGGCCCGCTGCCCAGAACGATGATCACAGGCTTGCCCGAGCGCTGAAAGCGCCGGGAATCGCAGGATGCGTCCGTGGCGGCGTAGAAATAGGGCGTTTCGGCGGCGAACTCCGCGGCGCAGGTGTCCACCATCTTGTAGGAGAACTGGAACGCTCCGGGAATTTCCACGCCGAGGCGTTTGAGCGCCTTGTCCGTGTAGCCGAGGCGCTTGCCCTCCTCGTAGGCGGGGTGTGCCTCAAAGTCCGCCAGGTGCTTGAGCTTGGCAAGGAAGAAGCGGTCGATGCGCGTGAGATCAAAGATGGTGTCGAAATCGACGCCCTTTTTGATGGCCTCGAACACGGTAAACAGCCGCCGGTCGTCCATGTCGCGCAGGCGCTCGAGCACGTCGCCCTCCGCGGGCAGATTGAGCGTGTCCATGCCGATCTCCGCGCCGCGCACGGCCTTCATCAGCGCCATTTCAAACGAAGGGGCGATGGCCATGACCTCGCCGGTGGCTTTCATCTGCGTGCCCAATTTGCGGCTGGCGCCGGAGAACTTGTCGAACGGCCAGCGCGGGAACTTGACCACCACATAGTCCACCGCCGGCTCGAAGCAGGCGCAGGTCTTGCCGGTGACGTCGTTCTTGATCTCGTCCAGCGTGTAGCCCAGCGCCAGCTTGGCCGCCACCTTGGCGATGGGATAGCCCGTGGCCTTGGAGGCCAGCGCCGACGAGCGCGAGACGCGGGGGTTGACCTCGATGACGGCGTAGTCAAAGCTGTCCGGGTCGAGGGCGAACTGGCAGTTGCAGCCGCCGACCACGCCCAGCTCGGTGATGATCTTCAGTGCCGCCGTGCGCAGCATCTGGTATTCGCGGTTGGCCAGCGTCAGCGCCGGGGCGACGACGATGGAATCGCCGGTGTGTACGCCCACGGGGTCGAAGTTCTCCATGGAGCAGACGGCGATGGCGTTGCCCACGCGGTCGCGGATGACCTCGAACTCGATCTCCTTCCAGCCGTAGATGTACTTTTCGATCAGCGCCTGATGGATAGGGCTGGCCTCGAGGCCGCCGGCGGCCACGGCCTTCAATTCCTCGGCGTTGTAGGCCACGCCGCCGCCCGCGCCGCCCAGCGTGAACGCCGGACGCACGATGACGGGGTAGCCGATCTTCTCGGCGATCAAAAGCGCCTGCTCGACCTCCGTGGCCGTGGCCGAGGGGATGAGCGGCTGGCAGATCTTCTCCATGGCCTCCTTGAACAGTTCGCGGTCCTCGGCGCGGTCGATGGCCTCCACGGGCGTTCCCAGCAGCTTCACGCCCATGCGGTCAAGGAAACCCTCGTGGTAGAGTTGCGAGGAGATGGTCAGGCCCGTCTGCCCGCCAAAGCCCGCCAGCAGGCCGTCCGGCCGCTCCTTTTCGATGATGCGGCGGATCGTCTCGGCGGTCAGGGGCTCCAAATAGACCTCGTCGGCGGCGAAGGAGGTCGCGTCGTCCGCGGCGGGGCGGTCGGTCATGATCGTCGCCGGGTTGGAGTTGACCAGCACCACTTCCAGCCCCGCCTGCTTGAGCACGCGGCAGGCCTGCGTGCCCGCGTAGTCGAACTCCGCCGCCTGGCCGATGACGATGGGGCCGGAGCCGATGAGCATCACTTTTTTGATTCCGTCAAGCATCGGCATGCGCGTTCCCTCCCATCATGGCGACAAAGCGGTCGAAGAGCGTCTCGGCGTCCTGCGGGCCGGCGCAGGCCTCGGGGTGGAACTGCACGGAAAAGGCGTTCATCTCCGGATAGTCCAGCCCCTCGCAGGTTCCGTCGTTGGCGTTGATATAGCGCAAAACGCCGGGCGCGCCGTCCGCCTTGACGGCGTAGCCGTGGTTCTGCGAGGTGATGAGCGTGCGCTCGCCCATCAGGTCGCGCACCGGCTGGTTGGCGCCGCGGTGGCCGTACTTGAGCTTCACCGTCTCGCCGCCCTGGGCAAGCGCCATCAATTGGTGGCCAAGGCAGATGCCGAACACGGGCAGCTTGCCCATCAATTTTTGGATCTGTTTGATCTCAAAGGCGTTCTCGGCGGGATCGCCGGGGCCGTTGGAGAGCATCACGCCGTCGTAGCCGCCCGCAAGCACGTCCTCCGCCGCCGTGTCGTGCGGCAAAATGCTCACATGGCAGCCGCGCCGGTTGAGTTCGCGGACGATGTTGTGCTTGGCGCCGTAGTCCAAAAGCGCCACGCGGAAGCGCGCGTTTTCGCAGGGGGATTCCTGCTTTTCCCGCACGCTCGCCGCCGCCACCGCGCCATGGATGGCGTAGGCGCGCAGTTCGGAAAGGTCGGAAGGCACCGCGTCGCAGATGAGCGCGTTCATCACGCCCTCCTCGCGGAGGATGCGCGTGATCTCGCGCGTGTCCACGCCCATGATGGCAGGCACGCCGCGCTCCTTGAGGAAAGCGTCCAGCGTCATCTGGCAGCGGAAGTTGGAGGGCGCTTCGCAGGCCTCGCGTACCACGTAGCCGCGCGCGCGGCACTCGCCCTCAAAATCCTCGGGGATGATGCCGTAATTGCCGATGAGGGGAAAGGTCTGCAGTATGATCTGCCCGGCGTAGCTGGGGTCGGTGAGCGTTTCCGGGTAGCCGCACATGTTGGTGGTGAACACCAGTTCGCCCAGCCCCTCGCCCTCCGCGCCGAGGGCATAGCCCTCGAACACCGCGCCGGAGGAAAGCACGAGATAGCGCTTTTTCACGCCGCGATCACCTCTTTCAGGACGGCGACCGCGGTTTTGAGGTCGTCCCAACCGATGTTGAGCGGCGGCAAAAGCCGCACCTTGCTCTTCGCCGTCAAGACCAGCACGCCGCGCTTGAGACAGGCGGAGACGATCTCCCCGGCGCTCTTTTCCGTCTCGATGCCGAGCATGAGGCCGAGGCCGTCCACACCCCGGACGCCCTTCGCGCCCGCCAGTTCGCCGCGGATGTAGTCGGCGCGCTCGCGCACGCCCTGCAAAAATTCCTCGTCCAGGCGGGAGAGTATGCTCACCGCCCCGGCGCAGGCCACGGGATTGCCGCCGAAGGTGGAGCCGTGGTCGCCGTAGGTGAGGGTGTTTTTGACCTTTTCGCCCAAGAGCGTCGCGCCGATGGGCAAGCCGCCGCCCAGACCCTTGGCCGTGGAGACGATGTCCGGTTTGAGGCCGTGGACCATGTAGGCGTAGAGCTCGCCGCTGCGGCCGTTGCCAGTCTGCACCTCGTCGATGCAGAAGAGCATGTCCTTTTCGCGGCAGAGGGCCTCCACGCCGCGCAAAAAGTCGCCGTCCAGCGCGCGCACGCCGCCCTCGCCCTGCACCACTTCCAGCATCACGGCGCAGGCGTTCTGTTCCTCGCAGAGTGCGCGCACGCTGCTTAAGTCGTTGGGCGTCGCATAGGCAAAGCCCGCCGGGAAGGGGCCGAAGTGCTGGTGGAACACATCCTGCCCGGTGGCGGCGAGGGTGGCGATAGTGCGGCCGTGGAAGCTGTCCTTCAAGGTGACGATGGTCGAGCGCCCCGTGGCCTCGCCGTACTTGCGCGCCGCCTTGATCATGCACTCGTTGGCCTCCGCGCCGGAGTTGGAGAAGAACACTTTCCGCATGCCTGTGCGCTCACAGAGCATCTCCGCCAGGCGTGCGCAGGGCTCGGCGTAGTAGAGGTTGCAGGTGTGGGGCAGGGCGGTAAGCTGCCTTGTCACCGCCTCGGCCCAAATGGGATCGGAGACGCCGAAGATGTTGACGGCGATGCCGCTGCCCAGGTCGATGTACTCCCTGCCCGCCTCGTCCCACAGATGCGCGCCCGCGCCGCGCACGAAGGTGACGGGATAGCGCTTGTAGGTGTTGGCGACATAGGTTTCGCAGGTCTGCTGGATGTTCATACCGTTCACTCCTCAAACATGGTGCCAAGGCCCTCGTCGGTCAGAAGCTCGATCAGCACCGCGTGGGGCACGCGGCCGTCGATGATGAACACTTTTTTCACCCCACGGCGGATGGCTTCGGTGCAGCACTGGGCCTTGGGGATCATGCCCCCGGCGATGACGCCCGTCTCGATGAGGCGCGGCACGTCGCCAAGGTCTATGTGGCGGATGAGCGTGTCGGGATCCTCGCGGTCGCGGAGGATGCCGGCCACGTCCGTCATCGTCACCAGGCACGCCGCGCCCAACTCGCCGGCGATGCGCGCGGCGGCGGTGTCGGCGTTGATGTTGTAGGTATTGCCCTCCATGTCGCAGCCCACGGTGGAGACTACGGGGATGTAGCCCCTCTCCAGCACGTCGAGGATCGGCCGCACGTCCACGCGCACGATCTCGCCCACGTAGCCCAGTTCTTCGCGCAAGGGCCGCGCCTGGATCATGCCGCCGTCCATGCCGCACAGGCCCACGGCGCGCCCGCCGATGGATTGCAAAAGGTTGACAAGCCCCTTGTTGATCTTGCCGGAGAGCACCATTTGCACGATGTCCGCCGTCTCGCGGTCGGTGACGCGCAAGCCGCCCACAAAGCGCGATTCCTTGCCCACGCGCCCCAGCATTTCCGTGATCTCCGGGCCGCCGCCGTGCAAAAGCACCACCTTGACGCCGACCAGCGACAGAAGCACGATGTCGCGCATCACGGCGTGCTTGAGTTCCTCGTTGACCATGGCGTTGCCGCCGTATTTGATGACGACGATCTGGCCGTTGTACTGCTGGATGTAGGGGAGCGCCTGCACGAGGATCTCGGCGCGCTGGGCATTGCTGGTCATGGGGGTGCCTCCTTGCATGAATATCCGTCAGGTGCGGTAGTCGCCGTTGATCTTCACATAGTCGTAGGTGAGGTCGCAGCCCCAGGCGACGGAGGAAAATGCGCCGTCGTTGAGATCAACTTCGATGGTCACTTCGTCCTCGAGCAGCACCTTCTTGGCCTCGTCCTCGGAAAAGTCCACGCCCGCGCCGCTTTTGCACACAGAAACGCGCCCGGCGGCGGAGTGGAAATACACGTCCACTTTGTTTACGTCCACGTCCGCGCCCGCATAGCCGATGGCGCAGAGCACGCGGCCCCAGTTGGCGTCGGAGCCGAACATCGCCGCCTTGACCAGCGACGAGCAGATCACCGCCTTGGAGACCGCGTCCGCCGCCGCCTGCGTCTTTGCGCCCGTAAGCGCGCATTCGACCAGTTTGGTCGCGCCCTCGCCGTCGCGGGCGATCATGCGGCACAGGGCGGTGGTGACGGCGTTCAGCGCCGCGCAGAAGGCTGCGTAATCCTCGCCCTCGGCGGTGATCTCGGCGTTGCCGGCCATGCCGTTGGCCAGCACGCAGCACATGTCGTTGGTGGAGGTGTCGCCGTCGACGCTGATGCGGTTGAAGCTCTTCTGAACGTCCGCCGAGAGCGCCTTTTGAAGCATCCCCGGGGCAATGGCCGCGTCCGTGGTCACAAACACCAGCATGGTGGCCATGTTGGGGTGGATCATGCCCGAGCCCTTGGCGATGCCGCCCAGATGCGCCGTTTTGCCGCCGAGGGAAAACTCCACGGCGACGGACTTGACCTTCGTGTCCGTGGTGAGGATGGCTTCGGCGGCGGGCAAAACGTCCGTGGAAAGGCCGGAAACGAGCGCCTCCATGCCCGCGGCGATGGGGGAAATGTCCAGCCTCTGGCCGATGACGCCGGTGGAGGCCACCACCACGTCCTTGGCGGGGATGCCCAGCGCGTCCGCGGCGAGGGCGCACATCTTCTGCGCCACTTCCTCGCCGTCGGCGTTGCAGGTGTTGGCGTTGCCGCTGTTGCAGAGGATGGCGGAGGCGTAGCCGTCGGCGATGTTGGCCTTCGTGACCAGGAGCGGCGCGCCCTTGACGAGGTTTTGCGTGTACACCGCGGCGGCGGCGGCGCGCTTTTGGGAGACGATCAGCGCCAGATCGCGCTTTTCGCGGTTTTTGCGGATGCCGCAGTGGATGCCGCTGGCGGCAAAGCCCTGCGCGGCGCAGACGCCGCCTTCGATGAATTTCATGGTTTTCAGACCTCCTGTAACACCAGTCCCGCGGTCATGTCCGCGTCCATTTTCAGGTTGAGAAGTTGCACCGCCGCGCCGGATGCGCCCTTGCCGAGGTTGTCGTAGGCGGCCAGCAGCGTAAAGCGCTCTTCGTTGCCCTCGCAGGCGACCAGCATGCCGTCCGTGCCGGAGAGCAGCCCGGCGGAGGCAAAGCCGTCCTCCGAAAGCGTCTCCCGATACGCCACGACCGGGCCGGTATAGTAGTTTTTATATACGGCGCGCACTTCTTCCATGCCCGCGCCGCGCAGAAGCTGCGCGCGGTGCAGGGGCACGCTGACGAGCATGCCGCTGTAAAAATTGCCGACGATGGGCAGAAACACCGGCGGCGCGGCAAGGCCGCAGACCTTCGTCATCTCCGGCAGGTGCTTGTGCGCCTGCGCAAGGCCGTAGGGCCGGGGCGGGTCGTAGGCCGCGCCCTGTTCGCGGTAGTCGGCGATCATCTTCTTGCCGCCGCCGGAATAGCCGGTGAGGGAGGTGCAGGAAAGCGGCGTCTCCGGGGAGAGCAGCCCTTCTTTGATCAGCGGCGCGACCAGGGCGATAAAGCCGCTGGCGTGGCAGCCGGGCACGGCCACGCGCTTGGAAAAGAGGATGGCGTCCAGCGCCTCTTTTCCCAGTTCCGGCAGGCCGTAGGCCCAGCCCGGGGCGGTGCGGTGGGCGGTGGAAGCGTCCAGCACCACGGTGCGCTCGTTTTCCACCATGGAAACGGCCTCGCGCGCCGCCGCGTCCGGCAGACAGAGAATGGCCGCGTCGCAGGCGTTGAGCGCCCATTTGCGTTTGGATACGTCCTTGCGCTCCGCCTCCGCCAGTTCGATCAGTTCCACGTCTTCGCGCGCGGCCAGCCGCTCGCGGATGCGCAGCCCCGTCGTGCCCGCGCTGCCGTCGATGAACACACTGAACAAGTCTTTCACCCGCATAACATGATTTTATAATGTATAATTATAAGCAAAGTGGGAACGAAAGTCAACGCTTGGCGAAAAAATATACAAAAACTTCGCATACGGCGCAAATTCCGCCCCGCGCGGTCGACAGGGGCGGGCATGTGTGCTATAATGGCGCCATACGGGGGCGGGAGCGCGCCGTCCCCGGAAGAGAACACGGAGGAAAGAGCATGATCCGCAAGGCCACGCAAGACGACATACCCGCCATCGCGGCGATTTACGAGCGCATCCACGACCGCGAGGAGGCCGGCGCGGGCGCGACCGGCTGGAAGCGCGGCGTATACCCCACGGAGGCCACGGCCCGCGCGGCGCTCAACGCGGGCGATCTGTTCGTCGATGAGCGCGGGGGCAGGATCGCCGCCGCGGCGCGCATCAACCGCGAGCAGGTGCCCGAATACGCGCTGGCGCGCTGGCAATACGCGGCCCCGGCAGACAAAATCATGGTGCTGCACACGCTGACGGTCGATCCCGACGCCGCCGGACAGGGCGTGGGCACAGGCTTCGTGGCCTTTTATGAGCAATACGCCCGCGCGCACGGCTGTTTCTGCCTGCGCATGGACACCAACGCGATCAACGCCCCCGCCCGCGCCCTCTACAAGCGCCTGGGCTACCGCGAGGCGGACATTGTCCCCTGCGACTTCAACGGCGTGGGGAAGATACGCCTCGTCTGCCTGGAAAAACGGCTGGAGGGAGAGGCGTAAGGGCGCGAGTTGAGTATGTGTGTATCCGTGGTGTGAATGCTTTATCGGTAGATTTTTCCGATGTTCATCACGTTTTCTCTATGCCAGGATGATAAAGGTGATTCATGTGGATGCAATGAAAGTTCTGACCATCGCGGCACAGTTCTTGGCCGAGAAAAACGTGGATTTTGCCGCTGATCTGATACAACAGGAGATTCCTTTCGTTCCTGCAAGAAATGCAGGGCGTCATTATTCGACCGCTCAAAAACTTGCGATTTTCGCACAAGACCATTTTATTGACCGCTATTCCGGCGAAATGCTTCTGAACCCCGGAGTGCTTCGATCAATCAGCCGTCTATGTCCGCGGGAATTTCCCTTTCAGACGAATTGGAGGATGGACGCATGTCACCCGGCCATTTGGCGGTTGACGCCCACGATAGACCACGTGGTGCCGGTGGCGCGCGGCGGCAGCGATGAACCGGCAAACTGGGTCACAACGAATATGATTCATAATTCAGCGAAGGCCAACTGGACGCTGGAAGAATTGGGATGGAAATTATATCCTCTAAAAGACGGTCAGGACTGGGATGGCCTTTCAAGACAATTTTTGACAATTTTCGACCAATATCCAGTGCTTCACGAAGATGCATACATTCGAGACTGGTATCGCGCGACTTCTAAAATATATAGATAGCACGATTTTTGCGAAGAGATCTGTAAGCGCCCTATTGATGCAACGTACCCCGCGCCGCGCGACGAACATACCAGGGAGGCGGCCATGGACACCATTTTTCTCTACGCCCTCGACGTCTCCGCGCTGGAGGCGGACAGCGCCGTGTGGGCGGCTTTCGTCTCTGAAGACCGCCGCGCGCGCATGGCGGCGCTGAAAAACATCGAAGACCGCCGCCGCTCGCTG
>CAMMGP010000037.1 GCA_946496415.1 uncultured Clostridia bacterium
GCGACTCCAGATAGCGGCGCGACCCCTCCGCAATCAGCTCCCCGAGTGCCTGGGCCACAGTTCGGGTCATGTCCTGGGCTCGCTCTCGCACGCCCTTGGACAGACCGCCATAGAAATCGAAGCCGTGCTTGGTTCGCCCGGCGGCCTCGCCGCCGCCGCGGACGGCACGCTCTACATACTCGCCGGCGACGCGCTCTACACGCTCGCGGCGGGGGAGAGCGCCCCGGCGCGCCAAATGCTGGCGCTGGAAGAAGAAACGCTGGAAGCGGGCGTGACGCGGCGATACGAAGCCGTCGCTCTCGTATCGCTGCCGGAGCGCCCGGCGCTGCTCGTCGCCGAGATCGTCCGCGGGGACTTTGGCGACGGGGAACCGCTTGAAACCGTGGAAGCTGTCCGTCTCCGCGAGCTGTCGCCGGACGGCATGGGCGAGGAGATTTGCGAACTGGACTGGTATGATCTCCTGCGCGCCGGCGAAAGCGGCGAACGCCTGCCCGAGGTCAGCCTGCCCGTGGTTGCGGGCGACGCCCTTTGCTTCCGCAGCGAGCAGTCCGGCGCGGAGATCGTCGCCGTCACCGACCTGAATAGCGGCGATACGGAAGCATACTACATCGACGAACTGGCGGACGGGGCCACGCTGGAAGGGCTGTGCGCCTACAAGGATGGAACCGCCCTCGTCCTCACCGTTCAGTGGGGAGAGACGCAGAACGCCTGCGCCCTCCACGCCCTCGACCCGGCGGAAGGGACGTTTGAACCGCTGGCAACCTTCTCCTGCCCGACCTCCGCCTGCCCCGCCGGCCCTGCCTACGACGCGGCCTCGGACACGCTCTACCTCGCCCTTTCCGGCGAATTGCAGGCGCTCCCCGGCCTCGACCCGGCCCAAATGCGCCCCGTAGCCGCCATGCCGCTGGAGCGCATGAACGACGTATCGCCCGTGCTGCTTAATGGCGCGTACATCGCCGGCAACGGCGACGCCGTGGTGCGCCGCGCCACCGACCCGGCACAGCGCGCGCAGACGCGCCTCATCATCCAGAACGGCTA
Source organism: uncultured Clostridia bacterium (assembly GCA_946496415.1). Taxonomy (GTDB): domain Bacteria; phylum Bacillota; class Clostridia; order Christensenellales; family Aristaeellaceae; genus Pullichristensenella. Next base: position 1,039 of record CAMMGP010000037.1, read on the forward strand.
CACCGCCTCGCTGGAGAACGCTTATTACGACTTCATGGCCGCGCGCGGCGATGTGGAGGCGACGCTCACGGACTTTGGCGGCGACCTCGTGCAGTCCCTGCTGGGAAAGTCCCAGGAGGTGGACATCTACTGCGCGGACGCGCAGCTCCCTGCCTACGAAGCAGCCCTTTCCCGCGGCTACCTGCCCGCCATTGAAGACGAGGCCGTGCAGGCCTTCGTCGAAAGCTGCTATCCCTTTGTGCGCGAAGTGTGCATGCGCGATGGGGAAGCGGTGGCCGTGCCCACGGGCATGGTGCTGCGCACGCGCCTTGGCTGCAACGAAGAACTGCTGGGCGCTTTGGGCATGGCGCGCGAGGAACTGCCTGCGACGTGGCCGGACTTCTTCGCCTCGCTGGAAGGACTCTCGCAGCGCGTGGAGGCCATCCCCGGCGCGACGCTCTTTGAGAGTGGGGAGGATTTGGAAAGCCTGCGGCAGGCGCTGCTCACCGCACTGCTCGACGATTGCGTCGCCGCCTTTGCCCGCCCGGAGAACGGCTATGCCTTCGACGCCTCCGCCCTGCGCGCCGCGCTCGCGGCCTTCGAGGCCGTCCCGTGGGAAGCGTTTGTCCCTGAAACGGGCGATGGGGAAGGAGAAACGCCGTCCAATGGCGAAATGAGCATGAGCGCGGCCTCCGCCGCCGTCTCCGCCCCGGAAAACACCGCCCTGTTCTCTCTCAACGTGGATGGCGGCGCGCGCGAGGGCGCGTCTGGCGGCTTCGCGCTTTTGCCGCTGGCCATTGCCGAGGGCGAAGAAGCGCTGGTGCTGGCCGAGGTCAGCGTCGCCTTTGTCAACCCCTACGCGCAGCGCCCCGAAGAGGCGGAGGACTTCCTCGCCACGCTTGTATCCTCCATGGATGGCGTACTCAAACTCCAGCTCGCGCCCGGGGGCGCGCCTCTCGCCCGCGCGGACTATGAAGCGCGCCTCGCCGCCTACGATGAGCGCCTCGCCGCCCTGCGCGCGCAGGGCGAAGAAGCACAGGCAGCTTACATCGCCTGCGAAGCCGAGCGCGAACAGTACGCCTCAAGCGGCGGCTGGCTGGCCAGCGAAGCAAGCCTCGCGCGCTACCGCGCCCTTGCGGAAAATATCGCGCCCGCGCGCGATCTCGGCCTTGCCGGCGGCGAGGCGGCATGGTACGCGCGCGTCCAGCAGTATCTGGATGGCGCGATCACCGCCGATGCCTTCGTCGCCGAACTGGAAAGCTCTTTGCAGATGATGGCCCAGGAAGGGTATTAAACTGTTCCGGGGCGGCCCATGGGCCGCGGAAAGGAGCGGAAAATGAAGAAATTTCTCTCACTGCTCATGGCGCTGGCGCTTGCGGCGCTGCCCCTGACGGCCTTTGCCGCGCCTGGCGATGCGCTCCTTTTGCGCGCGGATGGTGAGCACGGTGTGGATCTGCGCGGCCTCATAGAAGTGGACGGTACGGTATACATGTTCACCTATAATGATGAACTCTATACGCTCGCGCCCGGCGCGGACGCGCCCGAACGCCGCGCCTTTCAGACCCCTCAGCCGGAAGAAGAGGATGAAGGCGTCATCCTCTACCCATACATCGCTGCATTCATCGCCTACGATGGCGCGCCCTGCGTTATCGTCACCGAAACCCTTACAGAGACCGAAGGGGAGGGCGAGGACGCAGAATACTTCAGTACCTGCGAGGGCGCGTGGCTCTACGCGCTTGCGTTCGATGAAGAGGGAAATGCCTCCGTTGGCGAAGAACTCGTGGAGCTGGACTGGTTCGGCCTTGTCCAGGGGAATGGCTATTATGAGAATTACGCCCAGTGCGACCGTCCCTTCGTAGCCGACGGGTTCCTCTATTTTACCAGCTACGACGAAAGCGGCAACGACATCTTTATTGCCACCGACCTCGCAGATGGCGATACCGACGTCTACTATCCCGCCGATCTCGGCATGGACGCCCGCCTTGAGGAACTATGCGCCTATAAGGATGGCCTGCTGCTGGCCATGGCTATCGACTACGGCGAGAATGGCAACACCATCCGCTTCCACGCCGTTGATCTTGAAGAAGAGACGGTAGAGCCGCTAGCCGAGATTACCCCGGACGGCTATGCCTACCCGGACGGCCTCGCCTACCGGGGGGTCAACGATACGCTCTACTTCGCCATGGACGGCGAGATTTGGGCGTTACCGGGCATGGACGCGGAAAAGCTGCAATCCGTAGCCTCCGTCCCGGTGGAGGCGTCCTACGACGTGCGCCCCGTGATTACGGAAGAGGGCTACTATATCACCGGCAATTATGAAGCCGTCGTGCGCCGCAACACCGATCCCACCCTGCGCGCCGACGTCCGCCTTACCGTGCAGAAGAACTACAATTCCACGATCGACAACGCCTACTACGCTTTCACCGCCGAATATGGCGATGTGGAAGTGGTTATGACCCAACAGACGCAGGACGTGGTACAGGCGATGATGAACCGCTCTGCGGACGTGGATATCTACTGCCTGAGCGTCGATTCGGCAGAGTATGAGGCCGTTTATTCGCGCGGCTACATGGCGGAACTGACGGAAAGCGAGGAGCTTTCTGCCTTCATAGACAGTCTCTATCCCTTCGCGCGCGAGGCCTGCGTGAAGGATGGCGAACTTTTGGGCGTGCCCGTGGAGTTTTACGCAAACAGCATGGGCTACGATCCCGAGGCTTTCGCCCGCCTTGGCCTCACCGGGGAAGACGTGCCCACCACATGGCAGGCGTTTTTTGAAAGCCTCGAACCGCTGGCGGCGAAGGTGGCCGAAGTCGAGGGCATGACCCTCTTTGACGGCTTTGAGGACTACGGCAGCGCCCGCTTCATGCTTCTGGATACGATGCTCGCCAGCTACATGGCCTACATCTCCCAGCCCGGAAGCGAACTGGCGTTTGATACCGAGGCCTTCCGCGGCGCGCTCAACGCCTGCGAAGCGGTCGATTGGACGGCGCTTGGCCTCGCCGAACCCGAGGATATGAATGGATACAGCTGGACATCCAGCAGCGGCGAAAGCACGCACGACGCCCTCTTTTCCAGCTACGGCAACCCCATCGCTGATACCTACGCCGTGCAGGGCGCGTTCCAGCCGCTGCCGCTGGGCTTTGATGGAACCCCCCAGCTCTCCGCGCAGATGACCGTCGCCTTCGTCAATCCCTTCTCCGAGCACCGCGAGGAGGCTATCGCCTTTTTGGAGGCCGTCGCGCGCGAGATGGAGCCGCTTCTAAAGATACAGCTTTGCCCGGAGGAAAACGAGCCGGTGAAAAATCCCAATTACGATGCCAATCTCGCCGCCTACGATCAGAGCATCGCCGACGCGCAGGCGCAGCTGGACGGGGCGCAGACCGATGAAGACCGGCAGGCCTATGCGGAGTTGCTCGCCGAATACGAACAGGCGCGCGAGGACTTTCTCCGCTACGACGCCTGGCAGGCCAGCGCGGAGAGCATCGCGCGCTACCGCGAATTTGCCCCGCAGATCATCGTCATCCGCAACCTCGGCATGGGTGGCGACAACGCCTCCGCCTTCTACGAATTGCAGAACCAGTTTACGCAGGGCCTGATCACCGCCGACGAGTTCATCGAGGGCGTGGACGGCAAATTGCAGATGATGATGCTCGAGGGCATGTAGCAAAATACGAAACGCGCGCATCCGCCGCGCGGGGGAGGAAGAAACGTGTTTACCCGCAAGCGCTCGGCGCTTCTCTACCTGCTGCCGGGCCTTATCGGCCTGACGCTGTTCTACATCGTGCCGTTCATCGGCGGCATCTATTACAGTCTCACCGACGGCAGTTATAAAAACGCCTTTGTCGGCCTGCAAAACTACATAAACATCTGGAAAAACGAAATGTTCCTGCTGGGGCTGAAAAACACGCTGGAACTGTCGCTGATCTGCACGCCGCTGGTGTGGGCGCTGTCGTTCATCGTCGCCGTGCTCCTGAACCGTCTGAAACCCGGCGGGTCGTTCTTCCGCAACAGCATCCTCATGCCCTATCTGATGCCCTCCTCGGCGATGCTGCTGATCTGGCTGGTGCTGTTCGATTATGGCGGCGTCATCAACCGTCTGGTCACGTCGCTGGGGCTTATGCGCGTTTCCTGGCTGGAGGGGGCGGCGCTGCGCGTGCCGGTCATCCTCATGTTCGTGTGGAAAAACCTCGGCTTTGCCGTGGTCATCTTTCTGGCGGCGCTGCAATCCATCCCCGAGCCCTTGTATGAATATGCCCGTTTGGAGGGCGCGGGCTTTTTCCGCCAGGCGTTCTCCATCACGCTGCCCATGGTGGTGCCCAGCGCCTTTCTCGTGTTCGTGCTCTCGTGGATCAACGCCTTCAAGATCTTCAAGGAGGTCTACTTCATCGGCGGCGCCTACCCGGACGAGGCCGTCTATACACTGCAAAACTACATGAACAACATGTTCGGCAAACTCAACTACCAGAATGTCACCACCGCAGCCTACAGCTTCGCCATCATCGTCTTTATCATCTTCGGCGCGCTGTTCTTCATGCAGAAGCGGTTGCAGGACAGGCTCAATTAGGAGGGCGCGATGCGGACACTGCGAAAAAAACACGTCATTTCCCGCGCCCTTTTGACGCTTGTGGCGCTCATCATCCTCCTGCCGGTCGTCCTGACGGCGCTCTACTCGTTCTTCTCCCCGGAGGAAATCAAGGCCTTTATGGAAACGCGCGGCAACTACGATGCCTCCGTGTGGATGGAAATCAAACTGGCCCCGCGCGTGTTTTCCTTGAGCCAGTACTACAACATACTCATCGAGGACGTGTCGGTGCTGCGCCTTCTGTGCAACTCGGCCATGTACACCGTGGCCATCCTCCTGGGGCAGGCGCTCGTCATCCCCGCCATGGCCTACGCCTTGAGTCGCTTTAAGTTCCGCGGGCGGGACGCCATTTTCTTCATCGTCATCATGCTCATGCTTTTGCCCTTTCAGGTGACGATGGTGCCCAATGTGCTCACGCTGCGGGCGATGGGACTTCTCAACACCGCCTGGGCGGTGATCCTGCCCACCTGCTTTGCGCCATTTTACATCTTTCTCGTGCGCCAGTTCATGGTGGGCCTGCCCCGGGAAATCCTCGAGGCGGCGGAGGTGGACGGCGCGGGCACATTCCGCTGCTTCATCCACGTGGCGCTGCCGGTCTGCCGCCCAATTCTCGGCGCGGCGGTGGCGCTGTCGTTCGCCGATTGCTGGAATCTGGTGGAACAGCCGCTCACTTATCTGGCCGGGCAGACGCAACTCATGCCCCTCTCGGTGATGTTCAACCAGCTTACGGAAAACCCCTCCGGCGTGGAATTTGCCGGCGCGGCGCTCTACATCCTTCCGGCGCTGCTGATCTATCTCTATTTTCAGAAGGATATACTCTCCGGCATACAGCTTACGGAGCTCAAATAGGGGGACGGACGCATGAAACTGAAAAAGTACGCCATTCGCGGCCTGATTATCTTCGCGGTGGTGGTGGCGCTGTGCATGTTCTTTTCCGGCACCATCCGCACCATCACCACCGCCAAGGTCAAACTCCTCACGCCCCGGCAGGGCAAGTTCTCCGAGCAAGTGGAATTGACCGGCAAGGTGGTCTTTCCCGCCGCCGAGCCGGTGAAGCTGGAAAACGCGCAGGGCGTCTCCCTGACCGTCACCTCCGTGAAGGTGCAGCCCGGCAGCGAGGTGGAGGAGGGCGACGTGCTCTTCACCGCCGAGATCGCCGATTATGAAAAGAACATGGATACGCTGCGCCAGAGCTACAACGAAGCCGCCGGCCAGCTTGCCGACCTCGAGCGCAAGAACGCCAATCTGCGCCTGCGCCCCACGGACGAGGCCTGGGCCAAGGCGTACACGGCGCTTGCCGAGGCGCAGAACGTCGAGCTTGACGCGCGCGTCACCCGCGACGCCCTGCTCGCGGTCGAGGGCCTGAAGGCGGAAAACGGTGCGCTGCCCGAGGGCGCCAGCGAGGAACTTACCGAGGCGTGGGCGGCGCACGATACCGCCGCGCAGGCGCTGAAAGAAGCCGAGGCCGCCATGGAGACTGCCGAGCGCTACAACATCTCCGAAACGGCGCGCGCCTATATCGTCGATCGGCAGAAGTACGAACAGCAGATGAAGGACTATGAAGGGCAGATGGTCGACCTGCGCGCGCTGCGCTCCACGCTGCAAAGCGTAACCGCACCGGATGATGGCTACATCACCGAGGTCAACGTCAAGGCCGGCGAGACGTTTGACGCCTCCGGCCCCGCCTACGCCTTCAGCCCGGAGAAGGAGGATCCGGTTTTGCGCATCGACACCAGCAAGACCACGCTGACCATCTCCCGCGGCACGGATGTCACCTTTGACAGCGCACGCGGCGGCACGGCGGAGGGCAGCGTCGATTCCACCGGCGTCACCGTCTCCGGCGATACCTATGCCGACGTCGAACTCTCCAGCCGCATGATCCGCGATCTGGGTGGCTCCATCGCCATGCTGGCGGAGGACATTCCCGTGCGCGTCAGCTATCGTTCGAACGACAACACCACGCTGCTCCCCTCCAGCGCCGTGCGCGGCGCGGGCGACGATCGCTATGTCTATACCGTCCAGCAGACGCAGAGCGCCTTTGGCGTCAACAGCCTCGTGACGCAGAAACAGTCCGTCACCGTGCTGGCCGAGGCCGAGGGAACCGTCAGCGTCGCCGAAGACCTCAGCTATATGCAGATTGCTTACATGGAAGACCGCGAGATCGGCGAGAACACCACCGTCATGGAGTACGTGAACTGATATGGAAAAGAAGCGGAAAACGCGCGGCAAATGGCTGCTGGCGCTGGGCGCGCTGTTGATGGCCGCGGGGCTGTGCATGCTCGCGCTGCAACCCTCCGTGCTCCAGTACTGCATCGTCGCGCCCACGGACGAGGCCGCGCCGGAACCATCCGGGCAGGAGGCGGCCGGGCAGGAGGCGCAGACGGCAAAACAGGAGAGCGGCGCGCTGAAAGCGCTGTATGACGCGTGGCAAACGCGCGTCGGGGAAGACCTCTCCGAAGTCCTTTCGGCGGCCTCCATCGCCGCGCGGGACTATGGCTTCGCCCTCTCCGGCGAGGGCGGCAGCGCCACGGCGACGTTGACGGCGGTGGGCGAAAACTGGTTTTCGGTCTACCCGCGCTACCTCGTCTCCGGACGGCTGATGACCGGGCAGGAACTGCGAGACGGCGACCGACTCATCGTCCTCGACGAACCGCTGGCCTTCAAACTCTTTCCCACCGCCGACCCCATCGGGTGCGAACTGACCATCGGCACAGAGCGCTATGAGGTCATCGGCGTGGTGCGCTACCGCCGCTCGGTGGGGGAATACGAGCAGTATCAGGCCTACATCCCCTACACAAGCGCCGCCGAAGACCG